>DATNKF010000266.1:0-7451 GCA_035603555.1 Allostellaceae bacterium | reverse complement strand
ATGAGGGCTCTTCCGCGGACAATCGGCCCCCTGCATTTTGTGGGCATCGGCGGAATCGGCATGAGCGGCATCGCCGAAGTATTGCGTAATCTCGGCTATCGAGTTCAGGGCAGCGACATCGCCGACAGTGCCAATGTCCGGCGGCTTTGCGAACTCGGGATACCTGTGGCGATCGGTCACGCGGCCGGAAATCTGGGTGCCGCGGAGGTCGTCGTCATTTCCTCGGCGGTCAAATCGGACAATCCGGAGGTTGCCGCCGCGCGGGTGCGTCGCCTCCCGGTGGTGCGGCGCGCCGAAATGCTCGCCGAGCTGATGCGGCTCAAATGGTCGCTCGCAGTCGCCGGAACACACGGCAAGACGACGACGACCTCGCTGATCGGCGCGTTGTTCGAGGAGGCGCAGCTCGACCCCACGGTGATCAATGGCGGTATCATCAACGCCTACGGCACCAACACGCGCCTGGGTGCGGGCGATTGGATGGTCGTTGAGGCCGACGAGAGCGACGGCACATTCACGCGGCTGCCAGCGACGATCGCGATCGTCACCAACATCGATCCCGAGCATCTCGACTTCTACGGAAACTTCGACGCGCTGCGCCAAGCCTTCGAGAGCTTTGTCGGCAACATCCCGTTCTACGGCTTCGCCGCGCTGTGCATCGATCATCCGGTCGTGCAGGGGATGATCCCGAGGCTTTCCGACCGTCGCGTGCTGACCTATGGCTTCAGCCCACAGGCCGATATTCGAGCTGTCGATATTCGGCTCGGACGCGACGGCGCGCGCTTCGACGCGGTGATTTCCGACGCGTTCTCCGATCGGGCCCGCACGGTTCCGGAGCTGTTTCTGCCAATGTTCGGTCAGCACAACGTCCAGAACTCGCTCGCCGCGGTCGCCGTCGCCGAAGCGCTGGGGCTCGGTGACGACGCGCTGCGAGCCGCGCTGCGCAACTTTGCCGGGGTGAAGCGGCGGTTCACCAAGACGGGCGAGTGGAAGGCGGTAACCGTAATCGACGATTACGGACATCACCCGGTCGAGATCGCAGCGGTGCTGAAGGCGGCACGCGCGATCGTCGAAGGCAAGGTGATCGCGGTGGTTCAACCGCATCGTTTCACGCGCGTATTGCACCTCTTCGACGGTTTCTGCACGTGCTTCAACGATGCCGATATCGTTTTGGTTGCGGATATCTACGCCGCGGGCGAGGCGCCGATTGAGGGAGTGACCCGAGAGGCCGTCGTCGCCGGGTTGATCGAGCACGGCCATCGCAATGTACGAGCCCTCGTCGATCCACGCGACCTTGCCCCGCTGGTCAGCGAGCTGGCGCGGCCTGGCGACATGGTTGTGTGCCTGGGGGCGGGCTCGATTACCAATTGGGCAAACAATCTGCCGGGCGAGCTTGCTCGATTGCAGTCGCCGAGCCGTATCGCATGAACGCGCGATGCGAACCGCCATCATCGGTGCCGATGGAGTGGCTTCCCCCGGTTCGCGGTCGGCTGACCGCGAACGCGGCGATCGGCAGGCAGACTTGGTTTGGGGTCGGCGGTGTGGCCGAAGTATTGTTCCAGCCGGCCGACGACGAGGATCTCGCCGCCTTTCTGGCGGCGCTGCCGACAGAAATTCCGGTAACGGTGATCGGCGCCGGCTCGAACCTTCTGGTACGCGACGGCGGCGTTCCCGGCGCTACGATCCGGCTCGGCCGCGGTGTTGGAAGCATCGCCATCGCGCAGGGAGTGGTCCATGTCGGCGCGGGTGCGCTCGACCGTCTCGTCGCCGTCGCCGCGGCAAAGGCCGGCCTTGCGGGGCTCGAATTCCTGTCTGGCATCCCTGGCACGATCGGCGGAAGCTTGCGGATGAACGCCGGCGCCTATGGCGTGGAGATAGGGGACGTGCTCGTTTCGGCGACTGCCCTCGACCGCGGCGGCCGCGGTCATGTAATCGACCGCGCTGCGATGGCGCTTTCCTATCGCCATTGCGGGATCGACCCCGGATGGATCTTCATCGAGGCCCGGTTGCGCGGCATCCCGGGCGAGCGCACCGAGATCGCAAAACGGCTGATGGAGATCCGCGCGACGCGTGAGGCAACCCAGCCAATCCGCGCGCGCACCTCGGGGTCGACTTTTGCCAACCCACCGGGCCAGTCGGCATGGCAGCTAATCGATGCCGCCGGGTGCCGCGGTCTGGCGCGGGGCGGGGCAATGGTCTCGCACAAGCATGCCAATTTCCTGATCAACACCGGCAGTGCCACGGCGGCCGATATCGAAGATCTTGCCGAAGAAGTGCGCAGACGCGTCCACGAGACCTCCGGGATCGTGCTCGAGTGGGAAATCCAGCGGATCGGCCGACCCGCTCCGGACCCGAGGCCGATCGAACCGGAAAACGCCCATCATCCATCCCGGATGGCCCTTCAAGGGCGATTTGGCGAAGACTACAGCGACGGCAGCTCACCGTTATGAAGAGCGTGGCTGTGTTGATGGGAGGCTGGTCGCCCGAGCGCGAGGTCTCATTATCGAGCGGGTACGAGTGTGCCAAGGCGCTGGCTGATCGCGGCTATGCGGTGCGGGTGGTCGACGCCGGCCGCGATCTGCCGACACTGTTGCGCGCGCTCGAACCGTGTCCGGACGTGATCTTCAACGCTCTGCACGGGATCGGCGGGGAGGATGGGACGATTCAGGGCGTGTTTGAGATGCTCCGTATTCCGTACACCCATTCCGGCGTCCTGGCCTCGTCTGTGGCGATGCACAAGCCCACCGCAAAATCGATATTCCGCGCTGTCGGGCTCCCGGTGGTCGACGGTGTCGTTGCCCGGCTCGAAGAACTCGCGCTGCGCGATCCGATACCCGCCCCGTTTGTCGTCAAGCCAACGAACCAGGGTTCCAGCGTTGGCGTGCGAATCGTGCGGGTCAACGACAATTCCTGGCGGGAGGAGGTCACCGATTGGTGCTTTGGCGAAGAGCTTCTGGTCGAACGCTTTGTTCCCGGACGCGAGCTGACCGTCGCGGTCATGGGGGATCGAGCGCTTGGCGTCTGCGAGATCGTCCCGCGCGGCAGCTTTTATGACTACACCGCGAAATACGCGGTGGGCGGATCAGACCACCTGACGCCCGCGCCGATCCCCGCAAAGGTTTATGAGCGGGCGCTCGACATCGCCTTGCGCGCTCATCGCGCGCTCGGGTGCCGAGGCGTCACCCGCGCCGACCTCCGTTATGACGATACTACAGGGGAGTTGGGGGAGCTCTACTTGCTGGAATTGAACACTCAGCCCGGGATGACGCCCACTTCGCTGGTTCCGGATATCGCTCGTCACGTCGGAATCGAGTTCGACGAACTGGTTGCGTGGATGGTAGAAAACGCGGCGTGCGACGGATGAAGGGAGCAACCTCACGGCATCTGCTCCGAGGAGGCCGTGCCAGAGGCTTCTTCCGATTCGGATTGTGGATCGGAGCTCTCCTCGTGCTCTCCGGCGGCGTTTACGGCGGGGCTCAGCTGAGCGGCTCCCAAGTTGCCCAGTCGGCGTTGCACAGCGCCGTGGACACGATGATCGAGGCTACGGGGCTGCTCGGCTTGACCGTTTCGGATGTCACGGTCGAAGGACGCGAGACAACCGATGGCGAAACGATTCTGGCGGCACTCGCCGCCAGACCGGGTACCCCGATCCTCGCGGTGAGCCCGAAACGTGCCAAGCAGCAGCTCGAGACCTTGCCGTGGGTCCGCACCGCGGTGATCGAACGTCGCCTGCCGGGAACGCTTTATGTGCGTCTGGTCGAGCGCAAACCGCTGGCGCTCTGGCAACACGGCGGCAAGATCGCGCTGATCGACCGCGCGGGGGCCGTGATCCCGGTGGCCCGGCTCGACCGTTTCGCCAAGCTGCCCATGGTTGTCGGAGAGGGAGCCGCGAGCCATGCGGCGGAGCTTCTCGACATGCTGGCGAGCGAACCCGATCTCGCAGCCCGCGTCACCGCTGCCATCCGCGTCGGCGATAGGCGCTGGAACCTCCGTATCGACAACGCAATCGACGTGCTCCTCCCGGCCGATGAGACCGCAAAGGCGTGGGGGCAACTCGCCCGGCTCGACCGGTCGACCGGCCTCGTGCAGCGGGACGTGCAGACCATCGATACTCGGCTTCCCGATCGGCTCGTCCTGCGGGTCAGTCCCGAGACACCGAAAGAGACGCCGGTTCAGAAAAAAGGTCGCCCCCCGGCGAAGAACACATGAGCACAATGGACGAAGCGCCGGTACGCGAGAGGGATTCGGCCGGAGCACCATCGGGCGGAAGCAGAAGGGCAAACTCGCGTAGGCCCGCGATCCGACCGCGCGGCAGTCTGATCGCTGCCGTCGATATCGGCACGACCAAGGTCTGTTGTTTTATCGCCCGCATCTCCGACGACAACCCTCGCGTCCTCGGCATTGGTCATCAGATCTCGCGTGGAGTGCGGAATGGGACGATCGTCGATCTGGAGGCGGCCGGCACCTCCGTCGTCAATGCCGTACATGCCGCAGAGCAAATGGCCGGCGAGACGATCCAGCAGGTCGTGACGAACTTGTCAGGGGGCTTCTTCGCCTCACGCCTTGTCAGGGCCGAAATCAGCGTTGCCGGTCGGGAGATCACCGATGCCGAAGTGCAGCGGGTGCTTGAGCAGGGGCATCTGATTCGCGAACCGAGCGATCGCCACGTCATCCACTCCGTGCCGGTGGGTTTCTCGATCGATGACAGCCGCGGCATTCGCGACCCGCGCGGGATGTTTGGCGACCGGCTCGGCGTCAATATGCACGTGGTGACCGCCAACGCCGCCAGCGTCCGCAGTCACGTGTCGGCAATTGGGCGTTCGCATCTCGAACTCGATGCTCTGGTGGTCAGCCCTTATGCCGCCGGGCTCTCCTGTCTGGTCGAAGACGAGATCGCGCTCGGCGTGACCGTGATCGACATGGGCGGCGGAACCACAACGATCGGGGTGTTCTTCGACGGCAATCTCATCTACGCCGATTACGTACCGGTTGGCGGCTGCCATGTGACCAACGACATCGCTCGCGGGCTATCGACCCCGGTCGCGCATGCCGAGCGCATGAAGACGCTGTTCGGCAGCGCCATTTCTTCGAGCACTGATGAACGCGAGATGATCGCGGTTCCGCAGGTCGGTGAGGAGGACGAGGGGCACGTAAACCACGTCCCAAAATCACTCCTCGTCGGGATTATCGCACCGCGCATCGAAGAGACCTTCGAGCTGGTGCGCAATCGCCTGGAGGCCAGCGGATTTGACAAGATGGCAGGTCGGCGGGTGGTGCTGACCGGCGGCGCGTGTCAATTACATGGGGCCCGCGAATTTGCTGCACTGATTCTCGACAAGCAGGTTCGTATTGGTCGGCCGCAACAGGTGACGGGCTTGGCCGAATCGACTGGAGGGCCGGCGTTCTCGACGACGGTGGGGCTCTTGCATTTTGCGCTGTCGGAGCATGCCGAAGTGCCGCGCAATGCCCGGGGGCCGGCAAGAACGGCAAACGGGCTCTTTGGTCGATTGGGTCACTGGCTGCGGGAGAACTTTTGAGGCAAATTCGAACCTATTGCTTGCCCGGCCAGGCCTGAGCCAGCGAGGGGGCGCCCGGACCAGACCGGGTACTATGAGGCTGCGTTGCAGCGGAGGGGGACCGCATGATCAATCTGAGCATTCCGCGAGACGAGCAGGAGATGAAGCCCCGCATTACCGTGGTTGGCGTGGGGGGCGCCGGGGGAAACGCCGTCAACAATATGATCCGTTCGAATCTGGTCGGGTGCGAGTTCGTGACCTGCAATACCGACGCTCAAGCGTTGGCGCAGTCCACCGCGCCGCGCAAGATCCAGCTCGGGATCGGCGTCACCCGGGGGCTCGGCGCCGGCTCGCGGCCAGATGTCGGACGCGCCGCCGCGGAAGAGGCGCTCGATGAAATCCTCGAGGCGATGCACGGGTCCAACATGGCGTTCATCACCGCCGGAATGGGCGGCGGTACCGGTACCGGCGGCGCCCCGGTAATCGCCCGCATCGCCCGCGAATCGGGAATTCTGACGGTCGGCGTGGTCACGAAGCCCTTCCATTTCGAGGGCACTCATCGTATGCGGCTAGCTGAGGCCGGGATCGAGGAGCTGCAGAAATTCGTCGACACGCTGATCATCATCCCTAATCAAAACTTGTTCCGGGTGGCGAATGACCGGACCACGTTCGCCGATGCTTTCAAGATGGCCGACGACGTCCTGCACTCGGGCGTGCGGGGCGTCACCGACCTGATGGTGATGCCTGGCTTGATCAATCTCGACTTCGCCGACATTCGCACGGTGATGGCCGAAATGGGAAAGGCGATGATGGGCACCGGGGAGGCCGAAGGCGACCGCCGGGCCATCGACGCCGCCGAGGCGGCGATCTCGAACCCCCTGCTCGAGGACGTGTCGATGAAGGGCGCACGCGGCGTCCTGATCAATATCACCGGCGGGATGGACATGACGTTGTTCGAGGTCGACGAGGCAGCCAACCGCATCCGCGAAGAAGTCGATCCCGAGGCCAATATCATCTTCGGCTCAACTTTCGACGAGCGCCTGTCCGGAAAGATGCGCATTTCGGTCGTTGCCACCGGGATTGATGCAGAGGCAATCTCTCAGCCCCGGCCGGCGCTTAGCTTGGTCAGCAGTCGGGATGGTCTTGCTGTTTCCGGCCTGCGCGAGGCCACTTCGGGGGGTTACGCGCAGCCCATGCTCACCCAGAATGCGGCGGCCCCCCTCGCCGATGGTGGGCGCGAGGCATTGCGTCCGGAAATCGACAGCGAGCCGCTGCCGCACGCGGCGGAGGCGGCCGAGACCGCCGCCGTGCGGGGCGGCGCATTCATCGCCCCCAAGCCGGTCGATGCCGGGCCTGCTCGGACCGTTCCGCTGACGCAACCGGCCGTTCCACCGGCTGCGGTTGCCAAGGAGCCGACGCCGAAGCCCAAAGGGCGCGTGCCCAGCCTGATCGAACGGGTGACCGGGGTCGGCCGCGGGCGCTCGAACCCACCGGAGCCGACGCCGCGTCCCGTTGCCCCGCCCGCCAAGGTCGCCGCTCAGCCGCGGCTGGCGCCGCTGGAGCCGGATGACCGGCCGGGTTTGAGCAAGGAAGACGATCTGCTCGACATTCCGGCCTTTCTGCGGCGTCAGGCGAATTAGCATCGGTGCGGCGGCCCGCTCCTCCGGCATTGCCATCGATCTTCGGCGAGCGCCAGAAGAGCCCAATATAGTCCGGCGCAACAATTTGAAACAAAGAGTGATTTGAGACGAAGCGGGGGCGTCGTTAGGGTGAAATTTGGTTGGGGACAGTTTTCGAGAAGTCTGTCGCATGTTGGGGGATATGACGACAGCGTCACAACAGACGCTGAAGACGCCAATCGGGTGCCGGGGGGTCGGTCTCCATTCGGGTCGAAAAGTAAGGATGACTTTGCGACCGGCCCCGCCGGACACCGGGATC
>DATNKF010000265.1:0-2133 GCA_035603555.1 Allostellaceae bacterium | reverse complement strand
CAATGCCGATTGGACGGACGCGAGATCACTCTCCGGCAAGGTGAAGACGACGGAAATCGGCTGCAGCTGGGTGACGACGACGAGGCCGGTCGCATCGGTCGCATGCACGATGTTGCCCTGATCGACGAGCCGGATGCCGGTCCGGCCGGTGAGCGGCGATTTTATCGTCGTGTAGTCGAGCTGAGTTTGTGCGCTGTCGATCGCCGCCTGATCGCCGCGGATCTGCGCCTCGAGCTGCGTCACCGTGGCGCGTTGCGTATCGACTTGCTGTTTTGGGGCGAAGTTGCGCGTCGCGAGATCGCTGAAGCGTTGCAGGTCGAGCTTTGCGTTGGCGAGGTTCGCCTCGTCCTGCACCTTTTTGGCGGCCGCCTGGTCGAGCGTGGCTTGAAAGGGGCGGGGATCGATTTGCGCCAAGAGATCGCCCGCCTTGACGTCCTGACCTTCGGTGAAGGCGACCTTTACCAGCTCGCCGTCAACCCGCGTCTTGACCGTGACCGTGTTGAACGCTTGCACCGTGCCGAGACCGGTAAGGTAGATCGGGACATCGCGCCGTTCCGCGGTGGCGACCGTCACCGGGATCGCCGGCTGAGGTGCTGCCACCGGAGCGGCGGCGGCGCTGGGCGCCGCACGATAGTGCCAGCCGATGTAACCGCCCGACACGGCGACAACCATCGCGAGGCCGGCAAGCAGGTACCGGCGGTGCCTGCGGGCATGCGTCTGGAATGATGCCAATGTATCGGTCATGACAGCAATATGGGACCCTCGCCGGTAACTCATCGGCAGGGTGCGACGGTTGGGCGCAACCCTTCCCTGTCGGCTCACTCCGGTGGGGCTCTGGTTAGAGTGGGCGTTCGGAGGATAAAAAGTGAAGGCAAAGCACTCGCTTCTGTTGGTTGCGGCGGCCATGATCGCCGCGACGCTGGGCGCAGATACGTCGGGCGCCGAGGAGGCGAGCGCAATGCTCTCACCTCGGACGCTGCAGGAAATCGCGCAGGTCGAGGCGGAGATTGACCGCATCGAGGCGCAGATGATCGAGCGGCTGGCTGTGCCGCCCGACAATCAGGTCCAGCAAGTCGAGCTGCTCGGTAAGCTGATGCTGTACGACAAGCAGCTCTCGGTGAACCGCAACGAGGCTTGCGCTTTCTGCCACATGTCCGAGACGGGCTTTACCGGTCCGGTGTCGGAGCTGAACCGGACCACCGGCTCCTACCCCGGGTCGGTGCGCACACGGTTCAGCAATCGCAAACCGCAATCGCACGCCTATGCGCCGCTCTCGCCCGTGCTGCATTACAACCGCGGCCAAGGTGACCTCGTCGGCGGCAATTTCTGGGACATGCGTGCGACCGGCCGGCGGCTCGGCAACCCGGCCGCCGAGCAGGCCGAAGGGCCGCCAACCAACCCGGTGGAAATGGGCTTGCCGGATATCGCATGCGCCGTCTATCGCGCCTCGCAGCGGCCCTATCGCGCCCTGTTCGAAAGCGTGTGGGGAACGCAGGCCTTCGCGATCACGTGGCCCGGCGACGTGGAGCAGGTGTGCACCCGGCCGGGGCCGCCGTCCACCGACGATCCGATGCCGGTTCATCTCGGCTCGATTGATCGCGGCCGGGCCGGGACGACGTTCGATCAGATGGCGCAATCCATCGCCGGCTATGAGGCCTCTGCCGAGGTGACGGCGTTCAGCTCGAAATTCGACGCGGTGCTCGCCGGCAAGGCGCAATTCACGACGCAAGAGCAGGCGGGCTACGACCTGTTCCGCGGCAAAGCGCAATGCAACGCCTGTCACCGCGACGGCGGGCCTGGCGAGGACCCGCTGTTCACCGACTTCACCGCCAGTAATATCGGAACCCCCGCCAATCCGCGGCTTCCTTACTACGCGGAAAATCGGCCCGACGCACTGGGCTATGTGGCCAATCCGGCAGGCTCGTCATTCGTCGATGGCGGCGTCGGCAATTTTCTCACCAGAGGGCATCTGCTCAGCCAGCCCTCCGCGGTAGATCAACGATGGGTCAAGCTGGCGCCAGGCAACCAGGCGCGAATTCAAGTGCCGACACTGCGCAATGTGGACAAGCGGCCCTATCCGGCCTTCGTGAAGGCCTATATGCACAATGGATATTTCAGGAGCCTGAAGGCGAT
>DATNKF010000264.1:0-3025 GCA_035603555.1 Allostellaceae bacterium | reverse complement strand
CTCCATGCTTGATATTTCGTTATATGGCGCGGCGTTTGGGTTTTCACACTGCCTCGGTCGAGTCCTGCCGGTTGCTCGCGCCGCTACGAACGGCCGGAATCGGCGCCTCTCGCCCGTTGCCGCGGGCTCCGGCGACGGTCTCCTGTCCGATCACATAGCGGGCGCTCAGCCTTGGCGGCGGGAACCGCCCCTCCTGTTAAGGGGTTTCGGACGCCTGCCCGTCACTGACAGTGCGACGCGCTCGAGGGCAGGTGTCCGAAAAGCCTCAGGGGAGGAAACCGCGGGGGGAGTTTGCGCCGGCGGTGGTGTCGGTCTATGGGGATTTAGCGCCGATGTAGGCCCTGATCCTCCGGTTTGGAACAGGGGCGACGGTTGAGTAATCACCCCGGCGTTGGTTTAGGTCGCTGTGTGCAGGATCAGAACCGTGGTCTTGTAGTGAGGGATCTGCGTTTTGGCCGTCGAAGGCGGCGCTGACAGACTGCGTTGGCGGAGGGTCGCCGTCGCCAGTGTGGTATCGGCCCGGGACTGGCGCGGCAATGGGGGATGGCGACAGGGGTGTGATGGTCATGAGCTGTCGAACCCGCTCGATGGGATGGGCCACTGCCGCGGCTGGCAGCCGGGTTCAAAGGTCTCGATGATGATCATACGCCCGCCGCAGCAAGGACAAGCGTTCCACTCGTCATCTTCGTGACGATTTTCGGTATCGTCGCTCTCGCCGCTCGACGGGGCTGGGTCGGGTACGCCGAGAAGCCGGCGGGCCAGTGCGATATTGCCGGTCCGATTGGCATTGGCGAAGAGGCCGTAGTGTCGAATGCGGTGGAAACCGTCGGGCAGCACGTGGATCAGAAAGCGGCGGATGAACTCGTTGACGTCGAGTGTCATCAGCTTGTAGCGGGCGTCGGCCTTGGCCCGGTAATCCTTCCATTTGAACGTCACGCGCGTGCCGTCGAAGGCGACGAGCCGGCTGTTGGCAATAGCGATCCGGTGAGTGTAGCGGGACAGGTAGGCGAGCACAGCGCCGGGTCCGCCAAAGGGCCGTTTGGCATAGACGACCCATTCGACCTTTCGCAGTGCGGCAACGTAGGCTTTGAAGCGTGCCGGCTCGGCCAGGCCGGCGTGATCGGCGAAGAACTCCAGTCGCCCAGCTTGGTAGGCGGCCGTGAGCCTTTCCAGGAACAGACGGCGGAACAGACGTGAGAGCACCTCGACGGAGAGAAGGAAGCGGGGCCGGCAGGCAATCCAGTGCTGGCCGTCGGGCGACAAGCCGCCGCCCGGGACGATGATATGGGCGTGCGGATGGTGGGTCAGTGCTGATCCCCAGGTGTGCAGCACGGCGGTGAGCCCAATGCGGGCGCCGAGGTGTTTGGGGTCGGCGGCGATGGTGATCAGGGTCTCGGCGGCGGTTTTGAGCAACAGGTCATAGACGACCGCCTTGTTGTGATAGGCGATATCGGCGATCGGTCCGGGCAGGGTGAAGACGACATGGAAATACGGCACGGGCAAGAGATCGGCTTGGCGGTCGGCCAGCCATTCTTTGGCAGCAGCGGCCTGGCACTTTGGGCAATGCCGATCGCGGCAGGAGTTGTAAGAGATGCGCAGGTGCGCGCAGTCCTCACAGCGTTCGACATGCCCGCCCAGCGCCGCCGTTCGGCAGCGCTCGATCGCCGACATGACCTTGAGTTGGCCGAGGCTCACATGGCCGGCATGAGACGCGCGCCAAGCCGGCCCGCGGTGGCGGAAGATGTCCGCCACCTCGACCGCTGGCCGTGACAACGGCCGCGCGTCAGCCGGGCATCTTTAACAGGAAGTCGAGCGGGCTTGTCACCTCGCCGAGCGCGTTGATGGCGACGCGGGTGTAGAGTGCCGTCGTGTCGAGCTTCTTGTGTCCGAGCAGCACCTGGATGATGCGGATATCGGTCTTCTGTTCCAGAAGATGGGTGGCAAAGCTGTGCCGCAGCGTGTGAACACCGACACGCTTGGTAATGCTGGCGCGCTCGGCGGCCATGCAAACGAGCCGGTGGAGCTGGCGCCGACTCATGTGCTGTCCCCGGTAGCCGGGGAACAGCCAGGGCTGGCCGGAATGCATCCATCCCTTCTTGCGCGCGGCGCGCCACCATTCACGCAATATATCGAGCAGGTTGGGCGAGAGAAGGACGTAGCGATCCTTGTTGCCCTTGCCCTGCTCGACGCGGATCACCATTCGGTCGCTGTCGATGTCGGTGAGCTTCAGCGATACGACCTCCGATGACCGCAGGCCGGTGGCATAAGCCAGGCTCAGCGCCGCCTTGTGCTTGATGTTCGTCGTCGACGCGAGCAGCCGACTGACCTCTTCCACGCTGAGAACGACGGGGAGGCGGCGCGGCTCACGGACCGACACGACCGCGTCGGCAAGATCGCGGCGTTTCAGCGTGACCCTGAAGAAGAAGCGCAATGCAGAGGCACCGGCGTTGAGGGTCGGCACTGTGGTTCCGATCGACGCCAGCCGCAGCTGATAGCGACGGACGTCCTCCGGGGTGGCCTTGTCGGGCGAGTGGCCGACGAAATCCGCAAAGCTTTTGACGTGGCGGATATATTGGTGCTGAGTCCCAGGGCCAAGCCGGCGGATCGTCATGTCTTCGATCAGTCGCCGGCGTAACGGACTGATGGCCTTGTCGGTCATTGGGGGCTCCTGTCTTGGGTGAGGCTCAAGGCCCCTCAATCTCAAGACAGGACGCCTGCTTCTCGCTACTCCACGTGTTGCTACCAATTACCGCGACAGCGGTTTAGTCGTGTGCCCAGCATGTTCGATAGCTTGGGGGTGGAAGTCCCCTATCCAACCTGATGGAGGTGAAGGATTAGCAAAGCACAAGGGCGTCATCGCGAGGTGGCGTCTGAAGGCAGTGCGGAGCAAAACCGCGACCTGACGAACAGAAATCGGATACCAGGCATCCTTGGTCGGACGAGCGGGCAACTAATCGCGAAGTCCACAATCCATCAATGGCCAGGGCTGTAGATCCGGCAGGTGTGCGGGGAAGGCGATCGAACT
>DATNKF010000263.1:0-3447 GCA_035603555.1 Allostellaceae bacterium | reverse complement strand
TCAATTCGGCCTCGTTGATGCGCAGACCGAGGCCCGGCCCCGCGGGAAGATGAAAGAGACCGTCCACCGGCTTGGGCGGATTTTCGAATACGCTGTGCTGGCGTGGCGATGGATCGTTGAGCTCGCATGGCTTGGTGGCGTGCAGCTGGCTCGCTGCCAGATGCAAATTCGCCATATGACCGATGGTCGGCTGCGTCTGATGCGCGACCAACTCGACGCCGTGCGCAGTTGCCAGCGCGACGCACCGCATCAGGCCCGTAATCCCGCCCATCTTGACGATGTCGGGTTGCACCATGCGGACCCCTGCCGCGATCAGATCCGCGACGCCGGAGAGCGTATATGTCTGTTCGCCGGCCGAGACGGTGATGTCGAGCCTGCGGGCGACCTCGCCCATCGCCGTTACATAGTAATGCTGCACCGGCTCCTCGAACCACCAATAGCCGAGTTCTTCCAGCGCGCGCCCGACGCGGATGGCACCACCGACCGAGTAGCCGTTATTGGCGTCGAAGGCGAGCGGGAAATCCTCGCCGACCAATTTCCGCACTGCGCGCGCTTTGGCGATATCGCCGGGGATGTCGATATCGGGCTTGGTCCGGTCGTTGTCGAAGCGGATCTTTACCGCCGCCGGCTGGTCTTTGAGCCGGGTTTCGACAACCCGCAGCACATCGTCGAGGGTGCGCTCGCCATTGCCGCCGATCGAGGCGTAGAACGGCAGGCTGGTACGCCAGGCGCCGCCGAGAAGCTTGTAGATCGGCTGGCCCAAGAACTTGCCCTTGACGTCCCACAGCGCAATGTCGAGTGCTGCGAGAGCGCCGGTCAGCGCGCCCTCCGGCCCGAGCTTGGCGAAGCTGTGCAGCAGGGTGTCGAGCAGGACGGCATGATCGAGCGGGTCCTTACCGATCAGCATTGGCGCAAGATTGCGCTCGATGATCCCGAGCGAGGCGAGACCGCCCTGCATCGGCGAGGCCTCGCCGATCCCGAAGGAGCCGTCATCGCAATGGATCCGGACCCAGGCGCTGCGCTGTTCCGGCTTGTCCTCCGGCGCCCAGCCGACCTGAAACGCCTCGATCGCGCGAATCTTCATGCTTGAGTCGCTCCTATCGATTGGATTGGCCTCAATTTGTCGTTCATGGCCGGCCTTGTACTAAGGCTTTACCCGGCCACGAACGATTGAAAGACAGAGACCTCACCAGGCCAATGCCCAGCCGTCGCGGCGCGGGTCGGAGCCGGCGAGCAGCATGCCGGTCGCCGCATCCCGGCGGATGATCTCGACGCTGCACGGTCCCTCGAGATCGCCGACGGTATTGACCGGGTGGCCGCGGCGCGCCAGCTCGCGCCGCACCCCCTCGGGGAAGCGTTGCTCGATCGTCAGCGCGTCCTCGCCGTCATGCGGCCAGTTGGCGTATTGGCCCGGGACGTTCGAGGCCCAGCGCGGCATCTCGGCGGCCTGCTGCGAGTCAAGCCCAAAATCGACCATCGCCGTCAGCACCTGCAGGTTGACCTGAACTTGGTTGTCGGCGCCGGGTGTGCCGAAGACGCTCCACAATGCGCCGTCCTTGAGGACGATCGGCGGGTTCATCGTGTGACGGACCCGCCGCCCCGGCCGCAGGTAGTTGGGATGCCCGGGATCGAGGTGCCAATAGCTCATGCGGTTGTTGAGCAGGATGCCGGTATCGCCGGCGATGATGCCCGAACCAAAACCGCTGTTGATGCTCTGCACCCCCGAAACCGCGTTGCCGTCGCCGTCGGCAGTGCAGAAATAGGTGGTGTCGCCGTCAGCGGCCGCCGCAAATTGGGTCGACGCCGCACGCCGCATGTCGATGCCGGAGGCGAGCCGGGCGGCATAATCGGCCGAGAGCAGCTCCGCCAGCGGGGTTTCGACGAAGCGCGGGTCGGCCGCCCAGCGCTCGCGGTCGGCGAAAGCGAGCTTCTTGGCTTCGACCATGACGTGTACCGCGTCGGCGGATAGGAGGCCCATCGCGGCGAGATCGAATTGCTCCAGGATCTTCAATTCCTCGAGCAACACGAAGCCGATCGAGTTGGGTGGCGCATCGAGGACCGTGAAGCCGCGGCAGTCGATCGCGATCGGCTGCTGAATTTCGGCCGCGAAGGATGCGAGATCTGCGGCCGAGACGAGGACGCCCGCCCCCTCCAGACCCGCCGCGAGACGCCGAGCCAAAGCGCCGCGGTAGAAGGTTTCGGCACCCTCCGAGGCGATTTCCTCGAGGGTACGAGCGAGATCGGGTTGCACGATGGGCGCGCCGACCGGCGGCGGCTCGCCCTCGATTAGAAATGCTGCAGCGCTGCATGGGTCGAGTTCGAGTGTCGCGCGATGCTCACGAGCGAAGTGGCGGTAGTGAGGGGTGGCGGCGAAGCCGTCGCGCGCGAAGGCGATCGCCTCGACGAAGAGATCGCGCCACGGCAACCGACCAAAGCTCCGATGCATCGCTTCGATCCCGGCGAGCATACCAGGAACCGAGACCGACAGCGGCCCGACGCGTGGAATGCCGCTGGCGTAGCGCTCCGGTGTCGCTACTTCCGGGGCGGGCCCGGAGCCGTTGAACACGACGGCACGCCTGGTCGCCTGCTGGTAGACCTGGTAGAAGCCGTCACCGCCAAGCCCCGACATCATCGGCTCCACGACGGCCAATGTCACCGCGGTCGCGACCGCCGCGTCGACGGCGTTGCCGCCGGAGCGCAACGCCATCAGCCCGGCCTGGGCTGCTAGCGGGTGGTTTGCCCCGACGGCACCACGCCTTCCGATGATCAGCGGCCGATAGCAGCGCAACTCAGCGGTCATCGATGTTTCCCCTCGCTCTTTGTGGCTTGCAGCTGTCACAGGCGCCATCTTAATTTGCTCTCGCACAGATAATGACGGGAGTGAGCGCTAATGCCCAGACTCGATCACCTATCTCTGCCGGTTCGCGATTGGCGGAAATCCCGCGATTGGTACAAGAATCATTTGGGCTTTGAAGTCGAATTCGAAGTCCCCGAGCGGAAAACGGCAGCAATGCGCGACGATGCCGATCTGACCATTTTTCTTTATGACGGCGAAGTCGTGGTCTGTCCTGGTATTTCATTCACGGTTCAGGTGGACGACGTCGAGGCGAAACATGCCGCGCTCGTCGCGGCGGGCGTAGCTTTTGTACATCCGCCGATGAAGGTGTTCTGGGGCTACGGTACGGAGCTGTGCGATCCCGACGGCTACCGGTTGAGGCTGTGGGATCAGAAATCGATGAAGGAAAAGGGCGGCGGATAGCGATGCGGATCAAGATCGGCTGCTGGCCTCCCCTTCTCGGATTCCTGGCTGCGCTGCTGGCTGGCGGCTGCGCCAATAAGGACATCGCGTCGGACAGCGACAAGAGGGGTGGTTTTTACGGGGGCGTTTCGGCCGGCGGCACACGGCCGTGAGAATGCGGCAGACGAGCTGCGGCGTTATCGTCACCA
>DATNKF010000262.1:0-3828 GCA_035603555.1 Allostellaceae bacterium | reverse complement strand
AAGGGACCGGTGTTATCCTCCTCGATCTCGATTAACGGAGGATCCGATGGCGAATATACCGGGTGCTGTGACCGATCCCAGCCGTGTCCGCGGCGAAGCGATCGAATTCAAGAGCGGCGGCGATACCATCAAGGGTTATCTCGCCCGTCCGAGCCAGCCCGGGGGCAATCCCGGCATCGTCGTCATCCACGAGGCTTTTGGGCTCGTCGAGCACATCCGCGACCTCGCCCGGCGCTTTGCCAATATCGGCTACAACGCCCTGGCGCCTGACCTCTATACCCGCGCCGGTGGTCCCTCGAACCCGGACGACATCAACACGGTTTTCCCGGTGATGTTCGGCTTGCCCGACACCCAAGCGGTGCAGGATCTCGAGGCGGCGGCGGCGCATTTGCGCGGACTTTCCGGCGCCACGGCGAAGGTCGGCGCCATCGGCTTTTGCTCGGGCGGCCGCCAGACATTGCTGTTCGCGTGCAGCAGCAACAAGGTCGATGCCGCCGTCGACTGCTGGGGCGGGTTCATCCATCGCGCGACACCCGATGCCGAGACGACGCCGGCTCGACCGACCCCGGTCCTCAACCTGGTTGACCGGCTGTCCTGCCCGCTCTTCGGCGTCTTCGGGGAAGAGGATCAAAACCCGACCGTCGCCCAGTCCGAGGAATTGCGGACAAAGGCGCAGCGCGCCGGCAAGGATGTCACGGTCAAGGTCTACAAGAATGCCGGGCATGCCTTCCTCGCCGATTACCGGCCGAGCTATCGCGAGCAGCCGGCGACCGAGCTGTGGTCCGACGCCGTCGCGTTCTTCGACAAGCACTTGAAGGGCTGAGCTGAGGCAAGGCGCGTTTGACAATTGTTCGGCCGGAACTCTAACCTCGCTCAAGAGCACATCCAGGTCACGGAGGGCCCGTCATGTCGCAAGAAGCAGCGCCGCGCCTGAGCCATGTCGGGCTCTACGTCAACGACTTGGCGAAAATGAAGGACTTCTACACTCGCGTCCTCGGCTTCGTGGTCAGCGATGCGGCACCCGACGGCCGCATCACCTTCCTGAGCCGCAACCCCAGCGACCACCACCAGGTGGTCCTCGTGCCCGGCCGCAAGACCGATCTCGAGACGCCGATGGTGCAGCAGATCTCGTTCAACGTCGGCACGCTCGCCGATGTGCAGCGCGCCTTCCGCAAGGTTCGCGCGGCCGGCTGCCAGAGTATCCGCCCAGTCAGCCACGGCAATGCCTGGTCGGTTTATTTCCACGATCCCGAAGGCAACCGCATCGAGATGTTCTGTGATACGCCGTGGTACGTGTCGCAGCCCTGCGGCTTCGAGATCGACCTCGACAAGCCGGAGGAGGAGCTCTACCGCGAGACCGAGGCCCATTGCCGCGAGCTGCCGGGCTTCATGCCGATGGAGGAATGGCGGGCCGAGATCTCCCGGAAAATCGCGGCGCAGCTCGAAGCCTGATGTTGCCGGGACTGCTTTGGCCAAGACCCTGAGGCGTGGTAACGTGGTCTAATTCGTCATTCCCGCGAAAGCGGGAATCCAGAGCGGCAGAGTACCGTCGCCAGCCCTGGACCCCCGCTTTCGCGAGGGTGACGACAGAAGGAACGGGCAACAAAGCGAGGGCGCGATGAGCAAGCGACCGATGTATCTGCAGCACGTCAACATTTATGTCCGCAACGCCGAGCGGTCGAAGGAGTGGTACGAGGATTTGCTCGGGTTGCACACCTATGAGTACCGCCCGGGCTGGGCTGCCTTCATGTCGGCCGACACCGACCAGTCGCACGAGGTCGCGTTGATGCAGCTGGGCGAGGATGCGCCGCTGCAGCAGAAGGGCCAGGTCGGGCTCAACCACATGGCCTGGCGGCTCGAGTCGCTCGACGATCTGAAGGACTTCTACCACCGCATCAAGGCGAAGGGCTGGCCGATCGAGCACATTTCGGATCACGGCATCTCGCTCGGCATCTATACGCGCGATCCTGACGGCAACGGCGTCGAGGTCTTTTACGAGATGCCGCGCGCCGAATGGCCGGCCGACTACCACATCTTCTCGCGTGACAAGGTCGGCCGCGGTCGTTTTCCGGGTCCGTGGGACGCCGAAATCCGCGCCGATGGGCCGCCGGTGGCGCAGCCGCAACCGGTTGCGGCGGAATAGGCCGCTCCGCCGCTTCTCTCTGCCCCCTCTCGCATCGCGGGAGGGGGACAATTCCCACCGAGTGCGTCACGCCTGCGGATAAGGCGCGAGAGGTCGTGGATCGCGCGAGGTCCAACTTACCGTTGAGCCGCACCCTCGGCATTTCATGCCTCCATTCCTTGCAGCTCGCCTCCACGGTGGCAGATGCCTCTATACCAGGCCGCGCCGGACGCGCATTAAACACGAGGCTCCTTCGGTCCTCTCGCATCAGGACCCATTCGCGATTTCACGACTCGGCCGCGAAGCCACGGCGGGACACAGCCCTTCTGCGGGAGCACGCAGGGTGAAGAGGCCGCAGACAAGCGCTAGCGCCAACGAGGCGCCGACGACCGCCACCGTCGCGACGACGCTGTCGCGCGGCAAGAGGCCGAGCAGCAAGGTGCCAAGTGCGGCAACCGACATCTGCATAAACCCGATCAACCCTGAGGCGGCACCCGCGATGCGTGGGTAGACGCTGAGCCCGGCGGCGATGCCGGGCGGCTGGCTCATGCCGTTGCCGATCGAGCTGATCGCCATCGGCACAAAGAGCGCCCACGGCGTCAGATCGCCGAGGCACCACACCGCGAGCATGACTCCCGAGGCGAGCGAGAGAACCAGGCCGGAGATGAAGAGGCGCGCGCTGCCGAGCAGCACCGACAGCCGCACGACCCCAGCATTGCCGAGGATATACCCGCCCATTGGCAGCAGGATCATCAGCCCATAGGTGCTCGGCGGCTCGTGCAGGAGTTCGGAGAGCAGGTAGGGTGCGGCTGCGAGGAAGGTGAACCATGAGGCGCTGGTGAAGGCCGTGGCAAACCCAAAGCTCAGAAAGGCCGGTGTCCGCAACAGCAGAAGGAAGGACCGGATCATGCCGACGAAGTTGACCGGCGTCGGAGGGTGGGTCTCTTCGAGCCTCGACACTGTCAGGATCAGCACCGCCGCCCCGATCATGCCGAGCAGGACGAAATCGGCGCGCCACCCGCCCCATTCGGCGAGATAGGCACCGATCGCAGGGGCCAGCGAGGGTGCGAGGCTCATCACCATCATGATCGTCGCGAGCGCACTCGCCGAGCGCTCGCGGTCATAGATATCGCGCACGATGGCTCGGCCCAGCACCATCCCGGCGCAGCCGCCGAGCGCCTCGAAGGTGCGCCCGACAATCAGCATCGGCAGCGACCGGGCAATCCCGCACAGCACCGTGCCGGCGAGAAACAGCGCCAGCCCGGCGATCAGCACCGGACGCCGCCCGAAGCGGTCGGAGAGGGGCCCGTAGACCAGCTGCCCCACGGCGATTCCGGCGAGAAACAAGGTCAGCACCAGCTGAACCGCAGCCGGTGGTGCTGCGAACACCGCAGCCAGCACCGGCAGAACCGGCACCAGCATGTGCAATGCCACTGGGGCGATCGCCGTGACCAGCGCCAAAAGGACGAGCGGCGGCGGGCGCCGGGTCATCGGCGGCACCACTGTGGTCGATGTCATCGCTATATTCGCCGCCCCGCTCCGGGCTCAGAGCGGCGCCGAAAAAAAGGAGGCGAGAGATGGCCATTCGCACCGGCGAGGAACTGCTGCAATCGCTGCGCGACGACCGCCTGCTGTTCATCGATGGCGAGCGCGTCGGGGACGTGACGACGGATCCGCGCTTTGCCGGGGCGGCGCGCAGCCTCGCC
>DATNKF010000261.1:0-3150 GCA_035603555.1 Allostellaceae bacterium | reverse complement strand
CCATAGGCGAGTTCGAGAATATGCAGGCTGACCGAATAGCTGCGGGTCGCCTCGTCGTACCCGACAAATTCCTCAGCCTGCAGCGTCCGCAGAATGTTGTAGGCGGTGCCGCGATGGAGGCCGGCGGCGCGCGCGACCTCGCTTGCATTCAGCGGTCGCTCCGAACCATGCAAGATGCGCAGCACTTTTGCCGCTGCGACAACCGCGCCCACCGGTTTACCCCGATTGCGCCAGCCGAAATCGCCGGTACCGTCGCCTTGTGGGATCGCGCCGATCCGCTCGATTTCGCTCCCCTTTGCCTGGAGGGAGCCCGGTGTTGAAGCCGCTGATTGCTGTTGATCCATCTCGCGTCCGACCAAGCGGATTGACGCATCCAGAGCAGCATGATACTCGACGCGCTCGGCTGTGCCAATACAAATCATAGGTCTTCCATAGAAGACAAACGTAGGAGGTTGCGATGCATAACCTCGTGATCCGCGGCGCAACAGTAGTCGATGGGCTCGGGCACGACCCGATCCGTGCCGATGTCGCAGTTCGGGACGGACGCATCGCCGCTGTCGGCGAGGTCGGAAAGGACGCGTCCGAGATCCTAGATGCCGGCGGGCTCGCGCTGATGCCGGGCATCATCGACCTGCACACGCATTACGACGCCCAGGTCACCTGGGACCCGACGCTGTCGCCGTCGCCCTCGCTCGGGGTCACGACCGCGATCATGGGCAATTGCGGCTTCGGAATTGTGCCGTCGCCGCCACATCTACGCGATCTGATCATGCGCAACCTTGCGGTTGTCGAGGGTATGGATCTGGATGCGCTGCGCGCCGGCATTGACTGGCGGTTCCAGTCCTTCGCCGAATACATGACGATGCTGCGCGAGCGCGGCCCTTACATGAACCTCGGCGTGCTGGTCGGGCATTCCGCCGTGCGCACCGCCGTGATGGGCGAGGACGCCTCGCTGCGCAAAGAGCCGACTGCCGCCGAGCTCGCTGAAATGAAGCGGCTCGTCGCCGAGGCGATGGACCAGGGCGCGATCGGCATGGGCGCTTCGTACTCGCTGAACCACTCGGGCTGGGGCGGAGTGCCGATGCCCTCCACGATCAGCGATATCTCGGAATTCGACGTGTTGGTCGGGGCAATCGGCGGACCGGGACGCGGCGTCGTCGAGATTTCATCGGGCTCGATCATGCCCGACGAGATGGAGGAGATCGCCGCCCGGCACGGGCGCCGCATCTTCATGAGCACCGCCATTGCGCTCTACAACGAGCAGTATCCGGAGCGCGCGCTGGGCGTGTTCGATGCCTGCACCGCGGCCCAGGCGCGCGGCAACGAGCTCTACATCCAGATCACCTGCCAGCCGCTGTCGTTCGATTTCACGCTGGCGAGCGCCTACCCGTTCTACAGCCATCCGGCGTTCGACCCGATCAAGGCCTATGACCGCGAGCAGCTGAAAACGGTGTTCCGCGACCCGAGCTTCCGAGACGCGTTCCGCGCCGACCTGCGCAACCCCAAACCGGGCACGGTGTTCCAGGGCAACTGGGAGCGCGTGACCGTCGCCGCGCCGGTAAAGCCCGAGAATGCCGGTCTAGCCGACCGCACGATCGCCGACATTGCGCGTGAAGCGGGGCGCGACCCGCTCCACGTGCTACTCGATCTCGGGCTCGAGGAGAACCTCGACACCGGCCTCATTGGCCGCTTCTTTAATGCCGTCGACGACGGGGTCGAGCCGCTCGTCAAGCACAAGGCCGGCGTCATCGCGCTGTCCGATGCGGGTGCGCATCTGGTTTATCTGTGCGATGCCGGCTTCGGGCTTTATTTCCTCGGTCATTGGGTGCGTGAGCGTGGAGCGTTCGACATCGCGGAAGGCGTGCGTCGGCTGACCAGCCATCAGGCCGGGCTTTACGGCATCCCCGACCGGGGCCGCATTGCGGTTGGCGCCTGTGCCGACCTGCTGCTGTTCGATCCCGCAACGGTGGGCATCTCGCCGCTGCGCCGGGTCAACGATCTGCCCGGCGGCGGCGCGCGCACGCTGCGCGACCCGATCGGCGTGCACGGCGTGTTCGTCAACGGCGTCCGGGTGTTCGATGGCCAACACTATACGCATCTCGACAAAGGCCCGGGGCAGGTGCTCGACCGATTCCTGCCCGCCACCGCGGCGTCGCTGGCAAGCGCCGCGCAGTAACTCGGGCCGCCCACGGAACACGCCATGCCGGTTGATCCGCAAATCCAAGCGCTGCTCGATCAGGGCACCGGCGTGCCCGCCACGCATACCCTGCCGGTCGATGTGGCGCGCGCGCAATACGAGGCGCGCATCGCCTTGATGGCGCTGGCCGCCGACATCGCGAGTGTCCGCGAGCAGACCATCGACGGGCCGGGCGGGCCGCTGCGCCTCCGCATCTATACGCCGCACGGTACCGGTCCGTTTCCGCTGCTCGTGTTCTTTCACGGCAGCGGGTTCGTATTGTGCAGCCTCGACACGCATGACGGCATGTGCCGCAATCTGTGCGCCGGCTCCGTGTGTGTCGTCGCCTCGGTCGATTATCGCTTGGCGCCCGAGCACAAATTCCCGGCGGGCATCGACGATTGCCTGCACGCGACGCGCTGGGCGGCGGTGCATGCCGCCGAACTCGGCGCCGATCCGAGGCGGATCGCCGTTGCTGGCGACAGCGCCGGCGGCAACATGGCGGCGGTCACCGCGCTTCGGGTGCGCGACGAGGGCGGTCCGGCATTGTGCGGCCAGCTGCTGCTCTATCCAGTGACCGACTACCACACGCCGGGCACTCCCTCATATCAGGAGAACGCCGAGGGATACGGCCTGACCCGCGACACGATGAAATGGTTCTGGGGCCACTACTTGAGCGACTCGACGGAAGGCGCAGATCCACACGCTTCGCCGCTCCGCGCACCGGACCTTTCCGGTTTGCCGCCCGCTCTCCTCGTCACTGCCGAATACGACCCGCTGCGCGATGAGGGCGAATTCTACGCCGAGAAGCTGAGGGCAAACGGGGTCCCTACGGCCCTTACTCGCTATGACGGCGTCAATCACGGCTTCATGTTCTGGGTCGGCGTCGTCGACAAAGCCGGCGCCGCGATGAACGAAGCCTGCGACTGGCTGCGCGGCGTCTTTGCCGGTCCGCGCTAACGGCGTCCGTACCC
>DATNKF010000260.1:0-18830 GCA_035603555.1 Allostellaceae bacterium | reverse complement strand
TGACGATCTGGCCGAGCAGCGGCACGATCTGAAAGCTGTAGAGGTCGTATAGCGGCTGGAGAAGCGGCGTGATTTCGGGGGCAAATTCGAGACACAGAAAGCGCCCGCCGGGCTTGAGCACGCGCCGCGCCTCGGCGAGCGCGACATCGAGCCGGGTGAGGTTCCGCAACCCGAAGGCGACCGTGTAAAGATCGACGCTGCGGTCGGCTGCGGGAAGTCGTTCGGCATCGGCGCACACCCACTCGATCCCCGTTAAAACTCCTTGGTCAAGAGCACGGGCCCGTCCGATGGCGAGCATCTGCTCACTGGTGTCGCAGACAACAACTCTCCCGGAGGTTGACGCGTCGGGAGAGGTGAGGCGTGGGAGGGCGCGCAACCCGATGTCGCCGGTGCCACCGGCAACATCGAGCAGAAGCTGACCGGGACGGGGCTTCAGCCAAGCGACCATTTCGGTCTTCCACCGGCGGTGGGTACCGCCGCTCATCAGATCGTTCATCAGGTCGTAGCGCGACGCGACGCCCTCGAAGAGGGCGCGTACCAGCGAGGCTTTCTCTTCTTCGGGTACGCGGCGCGCACCGAAATCCACACCGCCGCTTGTTTCGTCTTCGCTCATCGGGCAGGAAGATAACCGCATGGGGTCCCGCGCGCCACGGCACGCCGACCCCGGCGCGCTTTACCGGCGGAGCCATGCCCGAGCTGCCCGAAGTCGAGACTGTCCGCCGCGGCCTGGCGTTGAAGATCAGCGGACGCCGGATTGTGCGGGTGGAGCTGCGCCGGCCCGATCTGCGTCGGCCGTTTCCGCCGGCGCTCGCCGAACGGCTCGACGGCGCGCAGATCGGTGCGCTCGGCCGCCGCGGAAAGTACATCTTGATCGAGCTTGACGCGGACGGCGTGCTGCTGCTGCATCTCGGCATGTCCGGCCGCGTCACCGTCGGCAGCGCGGCTTCGCCCGGTGCCCCGCACGACCATGTCGTGCTGACGCTCGACGATGGAACCGTGATGCGCTTCAATGACCCGCGCCGCTTCGGCCTGATCGACTACGTCAGGCGGGGTGAGGCGGCCCGGCATCCGCTGCTCGCCGGACTTGGCCCGGAACCGCTCGAGGCCAGCTTCGACGGCGCCTACCTCACGACCAAGCTCGCCGGTAAGCTGACGCCGATCAAGGCCGCGCTGCTTGATCAACGGATCGTCGCCGGGCTCGGGAACATCTATGTCTGCGAGGCGCTTTATCACGCCGCGCTGTCGCCGAGACGCCTCGCCGCGTCGATCGGCCGGGGACGGGCGGACCGGCTGGCCGCGGCGATCAGATCGGTCCTGACCGAGGCCATCGTGGCCGGCGGTTCGTCGCTGCGCAATTATGTCCAGGCCGATGGCGAACTCGGTTATTTCCAGCATCACTGGGCGGTTTATGGACGAGAAGGCGAGCCCTGTCCCGGCTGTAATTGCGCGGAGGGCGTAAGGCGGATCGTGCAGTCCGGGCGGTCTACCTTCTATTGTGCAAAACGCCAGCGTTAGAGAGGCCAGCCATGAGCGGTACCCCGGGTTACCAAAACCTTCTCGTCGAGCGGCGAGGTGCGGTCGGGATCATCACCCTCAACCGGCCGCAGGCGCTCAACGCGCTGAACGCGGCATTGATCACCGAGCTCGCTTCGGCACTCGATAATTTCGAGAGCGACGCCGCGATCGGCGCAATCGTCCTGACCGGCGGGGAAAAGGCGTTTGCCGCCGGCGCCGACATCAAGGAAATGTTGACGAAGACCTATCCCCAAATCTATCTCGACGACTTCATCACCAGTGGCTGGGAACGCGTCGGACAATGCCGAAAACCGGTTGTTGCGGCAGTTGCCGGGTTCGCGCTCGGCGGCGGTTGCGAGGTCGCGATGATGTGCGACATCATCATCGCTGCCGACAATGCCCGGTTCGGACAGCCGGAAATTACCCTCGGCACGATACCGGGCGCAGGCGGAACGCAGCGTCTCGCCCGCTTTGTCGGCAAGGCAAAGGCGATGGATTTGTGCCTGACCGGGCGAATGATGGACGCCACCGAAGCCGAGCGAGCGGGGCTCGTCAGCCGCGTTGTGCCGGCCGCAGAGCTTCTTTCCGAAGCCGTCAAAGTTGCAGAGCGAGTAGCCAGCATGTCGCGGCCGATCGCAATGATGGTGAAAGAGTCGATTAACCGGGCATGGGAAACGACGCTGACTGAAGGGGTGCGTTTCGAGCGGCGGCTATTTCATGCCACCTTTGCCACCGAGGACCGCAAGGAAGGAATGGCCGCCTTCGTCGAGAAGCGAGCGCCCTCATTCCGCAACCAGTGATCCCCAAGCGCGATCATACCCGATGCGCTCTAGGTTGACGGGCTTGTGCCCCGCCGATATAAGCCCGCCCTTCGTCAGCACCGCGAGCGAGCATGGCCAGTCATAAATCGGCAGAAAAACGCATACGCCAGACCGCCAAGCGCACGGCGATCAATCGATCCCGGGTGAGTCGCGTGCGCACCTTCGTCAAGAAGGTCGAGACAGCGATCGCGAGCGGCGACAAAGACGCTGCGCGATCGGCTTTTCAGCTCGCCCAGCCCGAACTTCATCGGGCGATCACTAAGGGTCTGCTGCACAAGAACACGGTCTCTCGGAAGCTGTCGCGGCTTGCCACGCGCATCAACGCGCTGTGATCGCGCACCCGTGGTTGAAACGTGCGACAAAGTGTCGCGAAGTGGCATCTCCATTGGACCATCGGGCATTCACGGGCGCTCCGCGCGCGGCGTGTTGACCATCGGCGCAGAGCCGAAACTCGCGTTCTCTTTTCGATCCAGTTGCCACCCCCGCGCCGCCTAACCTAAAATCAGTAATGGAGCTGGAACCACGCTGTTTGCGTGTAAATACGGATGAATGTGAAGAAAATGTACTTTTCTTCACAAACAACAACAGTAATTAACCCGGCGATATCGCGACACCCGCCCCGACGGGGGTGATCGCGCAGAGCCGATAGTTACGGTCCGTCAGGATAAATCTTGCCGGGAAAGCGTCCGTCGGCGGCGGTGGGACCTACATTTGGGGGATGGGGGCGGTGGCAGAAGAACATCTAAGAGGTGAGGCTGATCCATCGGCAAAGTCTTGGAACGGGGAGTGGACCCGGGTTCTGGGCCTCCTCAAGGAGGAGGTTGGCGAAGCCGCCTATCGGAGCTGGCTGCAACCCACCAGCCTCTCGCGGTGCGATGACGGCCACGCCATCGTCGCCGCGCCGACTCGCTTTCTGCGCGACTGGGTTGCGACGCATTATGCGGATCGCCTTCTTGCGCTGTGGCGGGCGGAAAATCGGACGGTCACTCGGGTCTCAGTCGTTGTGGGGGTATTGCCCAGGCGAAATGGCATCGACAATGCGGGCGGATCCGCAGGAGGGCAGGAAGGCCCTCACCTTTCCGATACTCCGCTCCTTGAGCCGCCCTTTGGAGCGGATATCGGTGAAGAAAAGGCGCAAGTCTCGGTTCTCGACCAACGCTTCACCTTCGAGAATTTCATCGTCGGTAAACCTAACGAACTGGCGCACGCTGCCGCCCGACGCGTCGCAGAGGCTTGCGCCAATCCGGTTCATATGGTGCCGTTCAACCCGCTTTTTCTGTATGGCGGCGTCGGTCTCGGTAAAACCCACCTGATGCATGCTGTGGCCTGGCACGTTCGCCGCAATGCTTACGACCGCAAGGTCATCTATCTCTCGGCTGAGAAATTCATGTATCAGTTCATTCGAGCATTACGATTCAAATCAACAATGGACTTCAAGGAGCAATTCCGTTCGGTTGATTTGTTGATGATCGACGATGTCCAATTCATCAGCGGCAAGGACTCGACGCAGGAGGAATTCTTTCACACCTTCAATGCGCTGGTCGATCAGAATCGACAAATCGTGATTTCTGCCGACAAGTCACCCTCCGACCTCGAAGGACTTGAAGAGCGCATGCGTTCCCGGCTCGGCTGGGGGCTCGTCGCCGATCTCCACCCGACCACCTATGAGCTGCGTTTAGGCATCCTCGAATCGAAGGTCGAGCAGAGTGGCATAACGATTCCTCGGAAGGTGATGGAGTTCCTGGCTCACAAGATCACCTCGAACGTTCGGGAACTCGAAGGTGCCTTAAATCGAATTATCGCAGATATGCAGCTGATCGGCCGCGAAGTGACGCTGGAGAGCGCGCAAGAGCTGTTGCGGGACTTGCTGCGCTACTGTGAGCGGCGGGTGACAATCGACGAAATCCAAAGGCGCGTAGCCGAGCATTTCAACATTCGTTTGAGCGAAATGACCTCCGAGCGTCGGGCGCGCGCCGTTGCCCGACCCCGCCAGGTCGCAATGTATCTCGCCAAGCAGTTGACCACGCGCTCATTGCCGGAAATTGGTAAGAAATTCGGCGGCCGCGATCACACCACCGTCATGCATGCGGTGCGCAAGATCGAAGAGCTAATGCTCGCCGATGCGGCGCTCGCCGAGGACGTCGAGCTGTTGCGCCGGATGTTGCAAAGCTGAACCTGTCGCACCGCGTATCGTGGGGCCGTCCCAAAAGCGATGCTGGGGCTGGTGCCGTTTGGTGTTATAGTATGTTCCCGCCTACCGCCCTTGTACGGGAACACGGTGACGGGGCGATGGCCTTCCTTGGTCCCCGGGGCGGGGGTCCATAGGACCAGCGCTGGCACGCTAACCTCCCGTGTAGCAACGATGAAATTGACCATTGAACGGGCGGCTCTACTCAAGGCTCTGGGCCATGTGCAGAGTGTGGTCGAGCGCCGTACGACCATTCCGATATTGTCGAGCGTATTGCTGCGGGCCAGCGCCGGGAGACTGGCGCTCAGCGCCACCGACATGGATCTCGAGATTGTCGAGCGTGTGCCGTGCCAGATCGAGCAGGACGGCCGGACAACCGCACCGGCGCACACGCTCTACGACATTGTGCGAAAGCTGCGCGAAGGCGCGCAGATCGAGATCGAGGCAAGCGGCGAGCGCAATTCTATGGTGCTGCGCTCGGGCCGGTCGACGTTCACTCTCCAATCCCTGCCGCCGGAGGACTACCCGGTGATGGCGGGAGGCGAGCTTCCGCACAATTTCACGCTGTCGGCTTCCGAGCTTCGGACCTTAATCGATCGTACTCGCTTTGCTATCTCGACAGAGGAGACCCGCTATTATCTGAACGGCATTTATCTCCATGTGACGAAGAACGAGGGGGTGCCAGTCATCCGCGCGGTCGCGACCGACGGGCATCGGCTCGCGCGTGTCGAATTGGTGCTGCCCGAGGGCGCGGCCGCGATGCCCGGCGTTATCATCCCGCGAAAGACCATGCTCGAGCTGCGCAAGCTTGTTGATGAGAGCCAGGAAGAAGTTCAGGTCGCACTCAGCGAGACCAAGGTCCGCTTTGCCATCGGCGAGGCGGCGCTGACCTCCAAGCTGATTGATGGAACCTTCCCCGACTACGACCGGGTGATCCCGTCGAACAACGACAAGATCCTTGAGGTCGACTGTAAATCGTTTGCCGAAGCGGTCGATCGAGTGTCGACGATCTCGACCGAGAAGAGCCGGGCGGTCAAGCTCGCCATCGAAAACGGCGGCCTCATCGTGTCGGCGACGAGCCCCGAAAACGGCACCGCTGTCGAGGAGCTCGAGGTGCGCTATCTCGCCAGCCCATTGGAAATCGGCTTCAACTCCCGATACCTCCTCGACATCGCCGAGCAAATCGGCGGTGAGGGCGTGCAATTCGTGATGTCGGATGCCGGCTCGCCCACGATCGTCCGCGACAGTGCCGATGCGAGCGCGCTTTACGTGCTGATGCCGATGCGGGTGTAAGCGCCCGCAAGAGGCGCTGAATCCTGGCAGAAGGGCGCTTCCGACCCCATATAATTGCGATGTTGGCCGGGGCACAGGAAGCCTTTAGCAGCGCCGGTGCCGAGGTTCAGCGCGTCGGTGTGACGCGGCTCGTATTGACCGATTTTCGCAATTATCGCGAGGCCAGGCTCTCCCTCGGCACCGAGCCCGTGGTGCTCACCGGGCCGAACGGCGCCGGCAAGACCAATCTGCTGGAAGCCCTGTCGCTTCTGGCACCAGGCCGCGGGTTGCGCGGCGCCAAGCTAAGCGAGATTGATCGCCGGGCCGATCGCGGCTGCGAAGCACCAAGTTCGGGTTGGGCCGTCGCCGCGGTCGTCGCGACGCAGTATGGCGCGGTGCGGATCGGCACCGGCCGCGAGGCAGCCGGGGGCGAGCGCCGGGTCGTGCGCATCGACGGCGAAACCGTGCGCGGCCAGATGGTGCTCGGCGAGAGGCTTGGGGTCATCTGGCTGACGCCGCCGATGGACCGGCTCTTTCTCGATGGTCCGAGCGGCCGACGACGGTTTCTCGATCGGCTCGTGCTTGGCTTTGATCCGGCGCATGCATCGCGCGTCAATGCTTACGAGCAGGCGCTGCGCGAACGCTCGCGGATATTGCGCGACGGTCCGGCCGACCCGGCTTGGCTCGCTGCGCTTGAGGAGGTCATGGCGGAACAAGGTGTGGCGGTCGCAGCGGGTAGGCGCGAAGCGGTGCAGCGGCTCGATAGCACCTGCGCCGAGGCCGAAGGCCCGTTCCCGCGCGCCCGGCTGACGCTCGTCGGCGCCGTCGAGGGGTGGCTCGAAGCGATGCCGGCGCTCGCCGCCGAAGCCGAGTTTGCATCCGCACTCGCCGGCAACCGGCAAAGCGACGCGCAGATTGGCGGGGCGATAATCGGTCCGCATCGGTCTGATCTCGCTGTCGAGCTGGCGGACAAAGGCATCGCCGCCGAATTCGCCTCGACCGGCGAGCAGAAGGCGCTGTTGATCTCGATTGTGCTCGCTCATTCTACTTTGCAGCGGGCGATTCGCGGCCAACCCCCGCTGCTGTTGCTCGACGAGATAGCTGCCCACCTCGATGCGGGCCGGCGCGCGGCATTGTTCGAAGCGCTGCTCCGGCTCGACGGCCAGGTCTGGCTCACCGGCACCGACGAAGCGCTGTTCGCACCACTGCGGTACCAGGCCCAATTTCTGTCGGTAAATGACGGAACCTTGGCCGCGACGTTCTCTTGACCCCGGAAACTGTAACCTAAGGACGACATGGCGAATATCCCCGCGTCCGATGCTGTCGACCCCAGGCATACCGCAGCTGCGCCGAACGCCGCCGCCGGTCGCGCCGGTAACGGCGCCGCCAATGGAGAGGATGCGGCGTACAACGAGCAGTCGATCGAGGTGTTGCGCGGGCTCGACGCGGTGCGCAAGCGGCCGGGGATGTATATCGGCGACACCGATGACGGATCCGGTCTGCATCATATGATTTATGAGGTCGTCGATAATGCGATCGACGAGGCGCTGGCAGGCTATTGCGACACCATCACGGTGACGTTGAACCCCGACGGGTCGTGCACGGTCGCCGATAATGGCCGCGGCGTCCCGGTCGGTATTCATGACGAGGAGGGGGTGTCTGCCGCCGAGGTCATCATGACCCACCTCCATGCCGGCGGTAAGTTCAATCAGAACGCCTATAAGGTATCGGGCGGGCTGCACGGCGTCGGCGTTTCGGTCGTCAACGGCCTCTCTGCCCGGCTCGACATGCGCATTTTCCGCGGCGGGTCGGAGTGGTTCATGCGCTTCCGCGACGGCGTGCCGGAAGCGCCGCTCGCCGAGGTCGGTCCGGCCCCGGCTCGACCGGCGAGCGCGGACCGTGAGGGATTGGCCACCGGCACCGAGATCACCTTTCTGCCGAGCCCGCAGACTTTTAGCAAAACGGAGTTCGACTTTACGACCCTCGAGCACCGGCTGCGCGAGCTCGCGTTTCTAAACAGCGGCGTAACCCTGGTGCTCAGCGATCTGCGCGGGGTCGAGCCGAAAAGCGTTACGCTTCATTTCGAGGGCGGTCTCGAGGCCTTCGTGCGCTATCTCGACCGCTCCAAGCAGGCCTTGCATACCGCGCCGATCGTGATCCGCGGCGAACGCGACGGTATCCTGCTCGAAATCGCGATGGAATGGACCGACAGCTATCACGAGACGATGCTGTGCTTTACCAACACCATCCCGCAGCGCGACGGCGGGACCCACCTCGCAGGCTTCCGCGCGGCGTTGACCCGCACGGTCAACGCCTATGCGAACGACAGCGGCATCGCCAAGAAGGAAAAGGTGGCGCTGACCGGCGAGGACATGCGCGAAGGGCTGACCTGCATCCTGTCGGTCAAGGTGCCCGACCCGAAATTCTCCTCGCAGACCAAGGACAAGCTCGTCTCTTCCGAGGTTCGTCCGGCGATCGAAGGCATCGTCGGCGACAAGCTGACGCAATGGTTCGAGGAGCATCCGGCCGACGCCAGAAAGGTCGTAGCCAAGGTCGTCGAGGCGGCCGCCGCACGCGAGGCGGCGCGCAAGGCGCGCGACCTGACCCGGCGCAAGGGCGCGCTCGACATCGCCAATCTGCCGGGAAAGCTCGCCGACTGCCAGGAGCGCGACCCGGCCAAGAGCGAGCTCTTCATCGTCGAGGGCGACAGCGCCGGCGGCTCGGCCAAGCAAGGCCGCGACCGGCGCTTCCAGGCGATCCTGCCGCTCAAGGGCAAGATCCTCAATGTCGAGCGCGCCCGCTTTGACAAGATGCTGGGCTCGGCCGAGATCGGCACCTTGATTGCTGCACTCGGCACCGGGATAGGGCCCGAGGATTTCGACCCGGAGAAGGCGCGCTACCACCGCATCATCATCATGACCGACGCCGATGTCGACGGCAGCCATATTCGTACGCTATTGCTGACCTTCTTCTTCCGCCAGATGGCGAGCCTGATCGACAAGGGGTTTCTCTACATCGCCCAGCCGCCGCTCTACCGCCTGCAGCGCGGCAATGCCAAGGCGGTCTACCTCAAGGACGATACCGCACTCGAAGCCTATTGTGTCGACGCAGCCCTGCGGGATGCGGTGTTCACCCAGCACGACGGGGTCGAGCGCGGCGCCCTCGATTTGCGCGATTTGCTGGAGCAAGCGCGGGTTCACCGCCGCTGGCTGCAGCCGCTGTCGGCCAAGGTCGGGAGCATCGAGGTCGTCGAGCAAGCGGCGATTGCCGGCGCCTTGTCGAGCTCGTTGCTGGCCGACCCGAATCGCGCGATCGCGGCCGCTCACCGCACCGCCGAGCGGCTCAATCTTCTGGCACCGGAGCACGAGCGCCTGTGGCAGGGCGAGGTGATTGCCGGGGAGGGGCTGGTGTTGAGCCGCACCCGCCAGGGGGTCGCCGAACGCCACCTGATCGATGCCGCATTGCTGCGTTCGAGCGAGGCGCACCGGCTCGACGCCGATGGCGAGAGGTTGCGCGAGGTCTACGACCGCCCCGGCAACCTCGCCGCGCGCGACAAGACCTACCCGATCACCGGCCCCGTGAGCCTCGTCGAGGCGGTCATGGAGCTCGGCCGCCGCGGCATCGAGGTGCAGCGCTACAAGGGCCTGGGCGAGATGAACCCGGAGCAATTGTGGGAGACCACACTCGACCCCGAGGTCCGGTCTTTGCTTCAGGTCAAGATCAGCCACGCCGACTCGGCCGAGGAGACTTTCTCGACCCTGATGGGCGATCTCGTCGAGCCGCGCCGCGACTTTATCCAGACAAACGCGCTCTCCGTCGCCAACCTCGACGTGTGAGACGCTCTCGCTCCGCCCTCTCGGCCCGGCCCTCTCGTCCTTTTTCTCCACTGCCGATGAGCGTTTGACGGGGTGAGGTCATTTAGGCCCTCCCGGCGCGGACAAGCCGTGAGCTAAGGGCCTAGGCCAGCATCTTCCTCCAACACCCGCAGCCGGCTGTCGAAGTCGCGCGTCTCGATCGCCCTGATCAAGATGTCAACCAACTTCGCCAGATCGACCCCCTCCCGAGGCGAGATTTTGCCGCGCGTCACTGCCGCGATGATTGTCGCCATCGCGGCAGTGATGTCGCCGGCGCCGCGAACCGACGGTAAGGCGAGCGGCACCACTCGGTCGCGCCGCAACGGCATGAGGCGATCCAGGCATAGCCGAAGCGCCGCCGCGTCGCCGCTGAGGGCGAGTTCGACGGCCTTGCGACCCAAGGCTTCGGCCTCGCTCTCGAGTGCCAGCTGCACGGCAATTGTCGAATCCATCCTCGGCCTGCGCGGGCGGCCGGCGGGGTTGCCGGACTGACCTTTCACAAAGGGGCGCCCCCGCTGTTTTTGCTGTTTTTCCACCAAATTATCAGCAGTCATTAACTTGATCTCCGCAGAATTCCTCGATCTTGAGAAGCGCCGGGACCGAACCAACAGTGGCAAATCCCGCTGATCCTCCGCTGATCCGGCCGGGCGCTCGCACATATTTGGAACGATCTTGTATCCATGTTGCGTAAACTAGCACATTGATGGACAAAATAGCAATAACTAAAACATCAAAATTGGCAATGAGTGGCCCGGCGGCGGCGGGCGTCAGCGACGGGCCGAATAGTGATGACGGCAAGCGATGATTTCTACTCGCTGTTCCTCGCCGGCGCCGCGGATGCGGTAAACGGTGCGGTGGTCACCGGTGATCCGCCTGGACCACCAGCCAACAAGATCGCCGCGGAGCGGCTCGGGCTTGCCTATCCCTTTGACGGGACTTCGCAGAAGGTGCCCCTCACCCCAGCCCTCTCCCCGCGAGCGGGGAGACGGAGGGACCCCTGGCGCATCGGAGATGCGCCACCCGATAGGCGCACGCACGCGTGCGCCTAGAGGAGCGGGAGGGTGAGGGGCAGCAGGCGGCGGATTTTAACAGGTTTCCCGCGCAGAACCGCTGAACCGGACAGCCGTGGCCTTGAGCCGAGCATCCGCGGTTTGCAAGCGCTGATTCTGCCAAGGTGCCGGTTATGCCCAAGGGTCTAGCCCGGATTTCTCACCGGAGTCCCCACGGGTTAGACTAGCCCGGCCATACCGGACAGTGAACCTTGCGCGAGGACTGCGAATGCCGCGACTTCGCCTCGACGTGTGCTACCCGGTCACTCCAACCCGGGCAGCACCGGCGTTCCCTCGATCCGCACCCCGTCGAGCTCGTCTGGATCGATGCCGAGGACCTTGAGTATTGTCGGGGCGATCTGCGTTGTCGCGACGGTTGCGTTGACAGTCTGTTCGGCAACATCGGGATGCGAAACGACTAGGGCGACGTGGGTATCGTCCTCGTTGAAGCCGCCATGCTCCGCGATCTTTGATCCCGAGGTATAGATCACACCGACCCTGGCGATGCCGATGATATCCGGTGTGCGCGAATCATGGGCGGGGTCCTGATAGTTCAGGGTGAGCAGGGGCCCCGAGAGCCACTCGACGATGCCGGTATCCCCATTGAAGGTGTTGAGAGCCGTGACCGCGGCCGCGGTCTTTCCGCCGCTATTGTCCTTGAGCCAGATCAGGACGCCGTCATCGCCGATGTCGAAGGCGAAGTTGGAGCCGATCGGCCCTTTGATCACCGTGCCGTCGTCGAGTGCCGTCCGTTTTGAGGGATCGATCGGCGACTGGCCATGCTTGGCGCTGACGATGATCAGAGTTTTCTCCAAGAGATCGCGATCCTTCAAAGCGTCGACCATCTGCCCGATCGAGGTATCGACAAACTTGATGGCATTGGCGAGGTTGGCTGTTGGTGTGGCGATCGGGTCGGTATAACCGGCAATCTTGAGCTTTTGCCCGACGCTGACCGACTGGAAGTTCATGCCAAAGATTGCCGGGATGCCCAGACGGGTTTTCCCGGTGTGGTCGAAACCATTGATCTGGTTGAGAGTCGCCCGCACTTTGAGGCCGTCGTAAAACTCGACCGCATCGATCGCGCTGGTGAAGTCGCCGCCGCGCGACGTCGGGACAGGCGCTGTCGAAAAATTCGGACCAAGGAGGCTGCTGACCAGAGCGATATTGGCGTCGCTCAGATCCGAATTGATCTCGGGCGCGAAAAAGTCACCGATGTTGGTGCCCGGTGCATTGGTCGGCTGGGTGTCCGGGTCGTTGCCGTTGATGATGTCATAGGCGGCATGCTTGTCCGACCAGGCTGTCCGCAAGCGGTGCTTATGGATCACCCCAAAGATGCTGTTGGTGCGTATGAAATAATGCGGCCATAGCGGCGAGCAGTGACCATTGACCGACTGTCCCGGCAGCTTGTTGGGGTCGATCGCCACCCCGCTGTTGAGCCCGGTCAGGCTGGCGTTGACCCCGCCATCGATCGAGTGTTGGTTTTTGTCGATATTCTCGGCGAGGTTCGTCTCGGTGCCGGGCCCCGTTTTGCAACTGCTCCCTGGGGCAAATAAGGTCCGGTCATAGCTGTCGTCGTAAAAGACGCCGGTCGATTTGGACGTGCCGCCGGTCACCGGCGCCAAGAGGCCGGGAAACGAATCCGAGGGCTTTGTCGTCGAGGCGTTGGTGTAGGTGATGCCGTGCTCTGTCAGCTTTGACAGGTTCGGGCATGTCCCCTTCGCGATGCAAATCTCCAGATCGACGGCATGGAAACCGTCGATGCTAAGCAGCAACACATGCTGAACATCCCGGTGGCCGTCGTCGGCGAAACTGATCGACGCGGGCGTCGCTGCGACCAAGGCGGTCGCGATGGCTGTGGTCGTCAGCAACTTTGACATCATTCCGAGCTCCCCCATCCCAATGCGTCAACGGCGGCGCGCGAACCTAGACGGAGGAGATGACGGACCGATGACACTCTTGTGACGATTAGGGTAACGATGCGCCCCGGGTAACATCTGTCCGGCGACGCGGCCCGGGCACCCTCGCTGCGCGCGATAGGACCCTCACGATCATCGGCCTGTGAGCCTCGAAGCCGCGTGCAGGTGCCGAGCGTAGGCATGCTAAGCAACGGTGCGTAGCGCTCTACCCCTCAACTTCACATTCGGCGAGCTTCCTCGGCTCCGCCCCCGATTACCGCCGTCTCATCAAGGAATCTCGTAGACCGCGACCTCCCCGGCGATGCCGCGCAGGGCGCGGCTCTGTGCGACCGGGCTGAGCCCGCTCGTCGCGAGCAAGCTCGAGGCCTGCGGGTGCTTTACGACCGGCCCGGTCGCCAGGATCGAGCGCGAATCGGCGAGACCTTGCACGCGCGCGGCGATGTTGACCGTCCGTCCGAAATAATCCTGGCGATTATCGAGCACGACGGCGAGACACGGCCCCTCATGGATCCCAATTTTGAGCAGCAGATCGTGGCCATTGTGCCCGCCATCGAGGCTCTGCATCGCGTCGCGCATTCGCAGTGCCGCGGCAACCGCGCGATCGGGTGTCGGAAAGGTCGCCATGATGGCGTCGCCGGCGGTCTTGACGATGGCACCCGCCTCCGAGGCGATGATCCCGTTGAGGACCTGGAAGTGCGCTCTGACGAGATCGAATGCGGCCAAATCGCCGACCTGCTCGTAGAGCTCGGTTGAGCCCCTGAGATCGGTGAACAGAAATGTCAGGCTGGTGATTTTGAGCCGCTGGTCGACGTCGATCGTGTCGGTGCCGTAGATGTCGCGAAACACTTGGTTGGTCAGCAGGCGCTTTGCGCTGAGGAACGGTCGACGTCGGGCCAGGAGCTCGTGGAGCTTGTCTCCGGCGATCCATAATCCCGGGAGCACTCGGGTATCGGTGCGGTTTTCGAGCGATAGGCGCAACGGCCCGGGGCGCAGTTCGACGGTTTCGGTCGGCGCCCGCACCTTGTCGAAGACGAACGAAAGGTTCTGGCGATCGCGCGTCGGCTCGCCCTTTACATCGAGGAATTGGGTTGCGTGCGTCACCGGGTCGAGGAGGATCACGAACTCCGCCGGCAGATGCAGCGACAGCAGGGCCTTCTCGCCGGCCGACAGCTCGACCGTCTCGAGGGTAATTTCCTCGATCAGCTGATCAAAATCCTCCGGGAGGTCGATCGCCGAGCTCCAGAAGATCTGTCGGAAATACTCCGCGACCGGGAGCTCGTTCGAATCGTGCGCCGCGATCCGCCGCACCCGTCGGCTGACCGTGAACGTGACCTCGACGATCTCGTCGAGAACCGGCGCATAACCGGCCGCGCACCAGGCACAGTGGTAGTCCTCTTGGTCGACGCTTTTTAGCGTCTCGCTCGCCTCGAGCACGCCGCCGCAGCCCGGGCACAGCACATTCCACGACAGCTCGAAAATCCCGAGCCTGGCGGCGTGAAGAAACGCAGCGACCGCGCGCTCTTCGTCGACACCCGCTTTGGCGGCGAAATCCAATACATTGATGCGGCAGAGCGCGCGGTCGGGAGCGACCTCAACCAGGGTTTCAATAGCGTCTACCGTCTCGGGGTCGGCCGACTGGCGCAAAACCGAGAAAAGATTTTTGGCTTCGCTCATGGTCCAATCCTCTGCCGCATCGTCGGTGCGGCCCTGCTAGAGACTATGGGCGTGGGTAATGCCGTTTTCGTCTGACAGATATTTGGTAACGAACCGGGCGGGCGCCAGCTTGCCTGCCGCCACCTACTGCCATCATACTGTCAGCATCATCGGGTGATAACGGCTCATGAGACGCGCCGATCGGCTCTTTCAGATCATTCAGATCCTGCGCCGCACGCCCCAGCCGATAACCGCCGAGGCAATCGCGGCCGAGCTCGAAACCTCGAAGCGGACCGTCTATCGCGACATCGCCGACCTGATCGGCCAGCGGGTGCCGATCAGAGGTGAGGCCGGAGTCGGCTATGTGCTGGAGGCGGGGCTGGACCTGCCGCCGCTAATGCTGACGCAGGACGAGATCGAGGCAGCCGTGTTGGGTGCTCAATGGGTGGCGCGCCACAGCGATCGGGCGCTCGCGCGGGCGGCGGAAGATCTGATCGCCAAGATCGGTGCCGTCGTGCCCGAGCGGCTTCGGCCCTATGTGCTCGAGCCAGTGACCGAAACGCCGCCGGCGCGGAACCTTGCCGCCGATGGCCTCGATATGGCGCGTGTGCGCAGCCAGATCCATGCGGGCCGGAAGATCGCGCTGTGCTATCGTGATGAGCAAGGGCGCGAAAGTAAGCGCATCGTCTGGCCGGTGACGGTCGGCTACATGGAGACCGTCCGCCACTTGATCGCCTGGTGCGAGTTGCGCCAAGACTTCCGAAGCTTCCGCACGGACCGGGTGACCGCCGCCGGGTTTCTCGACGAGCGCTACCCAGAGCGGCCGAGCGCCCTGCGGGCAAAATGGCGGCGGGCTCTGACTACCCTAAAGCCACAAACGCCTAGCGGAGTAGGGGGCTGATCCGGGCCTCTCCAGTAAGGCTCGGTGGCTATTGCCAAAAATCTCTTGCGGCAGTGATCGCGAACCGCTAAGGATGCGAGTAAGTCGCATTTGCCTCCCGGAAAACCGCTCATGATCCGTTGGCTGGTGGTTTCGCTCGCCCTTATCCTGACTACCGGAGCCAACGCCGCGGCGCAGGAGGCGAGTTACACCCTCGTCATCAAGGATCACCGGTTCCAACCAGCGGAAATCGAGATCCCGGCCGGGGTAAAGATTGCGCTGATCGTCAAGAACGATGATGCAACACCCGAAGAATTCGAAAGCACCGAGCTGAGGCGCGAGAAAGTCGTCCCCGGCGGGGAACAAATCACGGTTTATATCGGTCCCCTGAAACCGGGGCGGTATGAGTTTTTCGGCGACTTCAACCCCAAGACCGCGCGCGGTCTTATCATCGCCAAATAGGTAGGATCGCAGCGATGCTAGGCACGGCGATTATCGTTTTTCGCGAGGTTCTCGAGGCGGCTCTGATCGTCGGCATTGTGCTGGCCGCCAGCAGCGGAGCGCCGGGCCGCGGCCGCTGGGTTTCCTGCGGCATCGCCGGCGGCATCGCCGGCGCCGGGCTCGTTGCCGTCTTTGCGGCGAGCATCGCCGCTGCCGCGTCCGGCATCGGGCAGGAGCTGTTGAATGCGGTCATCCTGCTGCTGGCGGTCGGCATGCTCGGCTGGCACAACATTTGGATGTCGCGCCATGGGCGGGAACTTGCCCTTACGGCGCGAGCGGTCGGCGACGCGGTGATTTCCGGCTCCCAGCCGCTTTATGTGCTCTCAATCGTGGTCGGCCTCGCCGTGCTGCGCGAGGGCTCGGAGACGGTGCTTTTCCTCTATGGCATCGCGGCGGGCGGCGGTGGCGGTATCGGCTCCCTCTTCGCCGGTGGCACATTCGGGCTCGCTGGCGGTGTCGCGGTCGGCGCGGCCCTCTATCTCGGGCTGCTGCGCATTCCGCAGCGGCGGCTCTTTGCCGTGACCGGCTGCATGGTGCTGCTGCTGGCCGCCGGGATGGCGGCCCAGGCCGCGGGCTATCTCGTCCAGGCCGATCTACTGCCGCCGCTCGGCGATGCGGTCTGGGATACTTCCGCGGTGTTGACCGACAACAGCGTCGTCGGCAAGGCGCTGCACACGCTGATCGGCTACGTCGCCCGGCCTGACGGCATCCAGATCCTGTTCTACCTCGCCACCCTTTTCGGCATCTGGCTGCTGACGAAATGGGTGGGTAGCCCGCCAGCGCGACGCCCCGGGGTCTCCCTCCGGCGGGGAATCGAGACGCCGCTCGTCATTCTCTTGCTGCTCGGCGGGCTGGGAGCCGGTTCTGTCGCCGAGGCCCAACTCAAGGTGCGCTACCCGATCGTCGACTACCGCGAAGTGGAGATCGAGCACTTCGGCGACATCACGTTCGACAAGCCGAATAGCGGCAAGACCAATATCCAGAGGTATACGAACGAATACGGCCTTGGTCCGTTGCCCGGCTGGTTTGTCGAGCTCGGCACCGAATTCCAGGCCCCGAACGGAGCGAACATTACCTATGACGCGACCGAGATCGAGAATTATATCCAGTTGACTCCGACGGGAAAGTATTGGGGCGATCTGGCAATGTTCGCGGAGTACGAAATGCCGATCCACCGTGGCGACGCCAAATCTTTCGTCTTCGGACCCCTGGCACAGACCGAGTTCGGCGAGATCGCAGGCTTCGGGGCGCTGCACACGCTGAACCTGCTGTTCACTAAGACGGTCGGCAATAACAGCACCGACGCCACGAAACTAAATGTCGCCTGGCAGTCGCGGCTGCTGATCGATCCGCTGATAGCACCCGGCTTCGAGTATTACAGCCAGATCGACCAAGTCCTCAACCCGGGCAAGCCCGCCGAGCAGCAGCACCGCATCGGCCCTGTGCTCGTCGGGCTGCAGAATTTCGCGCCCTACGGCAAGCTCAAATACGAGGCCGGCTACCAATTTGGGCTGACCTCCGCCACCCCCCGCGGTACGGCGCGCTGGCGGCTCGAATACGAGATCCCGTTCTAGCCGATCGAGGCGGAATTACTCGGCTGCTTCGGCCTTCTCCCGGGGCAGCGGCTCGGTGCCGGTCCAAGGGTGCTCGGCGACGTCGAAGAGCACACCTTCGGGGCCGTAGAATTTGACTTCGAAACCGCCGACCCGGTCGCCGCCCTGATCCATGTAATGCTTGCCGCCGAGGCCTTCGAGCTTCTTTGCCGCTTCGTCGACATCTTCGACGAGGATGCCGAAATGATGCAGGCCGGTGTAGTCGAGGCCTTTGCCGAGCTGGTCGGTCTTGAACCGCAGGATCGCCAGGTCGATCGTGCCGTCGCTCAGATGGTAGCCGTAAGCCAGCGGCCCGTCGCTCTTGCGAACCTCCTTGAAATCGAACGCCTTCTTATAGAACTCGGCCATCGCGTCCGGATCCTTCGCGGCGATGGCAATATGACGAAGCTTGGCCATTTTGGGCTCCTTTATTGGTGTCGGTTTTCCAGCGTCGATTATCGTCACCCCCGCAAAAGCGGGGGTCCAGGGGCGCGCGGCGCCACGGTGGCCCTGGGTTCTCGCTTTCGCGAGAATGACGAACTAGAGACAGGTTATTCTGCCGCCTCTTTCATCTCGGATGGAAGCGGCTCGCAGCCGGCCCACGGATGCTCGGCGATGTCGAAGAGCACGCGTTCGGGGCCATAGAACTTCTTTTCGAAATAGCCGGCACTCGGCTCTTGCTGACTGCGGTCGACGTAATATTCAGCCCCGAGGCCCTCGAGCCTCTTCGAGAATTCACCGACATCTTCGACCAGCACGCCGAAATGATGGATGCCGCGGTAGTCGAGACCCTTGCCGAGCTGGTCGGTCTTGAATTTGAGGATCGCCAAGTTGAGGGTGCCGTCGCTTAGGAACACGCCGTCGGCAAGCGCCCCGTTCGGCCGCCCGACCTCCTTGAAGTCGAAGGCCTTTTTGTAGAACTCGGCCATCTTCTCGGGATCTTCCGCGGCGATGGCGATGTGGCGCAGCTTGGGCATAGCAACCTCCTGACTATGAACCGATCTGCTACCCTAGCACGACCGGCCGGTTATCCAAATCCCGCGAACCGCTTCCGCATTATGTCGAGCCGGCAGAGTCCCGAATCGTGTCGAGAATCCGCGCTAGGTTCTTACCGACGCGCAATAGCGCCTCGTCCCACGGGAAAAGGTCGAAGCGGTCGAACTCGGGCAGCATTGTCCCATTCGGCAAGGCAAAGAGCGAGGTGCAGACCAGACTTTGCGGGTCGGGCAACTGCGGCGGCTGCCATGCGAAGAGCGCCAGATCCTTTCCGCGCAGATAGGCGTGGACACCGAGTGCCACGAGATCGTCTGGCGACACGACAAGACCGGTCTCTTCGTGAAGCTCGCGCGCGGCGGCGTCGGCGAGATTCTCGCCGGGTTCGGCAACGCCCTTGGGGATGTCCCAGCGCGGCGAGCGCGTCGCATGACCGAGCAGGATGCGCTCCCCGCTGGTGACGATAACGCCGCAGCTCGTCTGCCGCATTCTCACGGCCGTGTGCCGCCGGCCGAAACGCCCCCGTAAAAACCACCCCTCTTGTCGCTGTCCGACGCGATGTCCTTATTGGCGCAGCCGCCAGCCAGCAGCGCAGC
>DATNKF010000259.1:0-5533 GCA_035603555.1 Allostellaceae bacterium | reverse complement strand
CATCAGTTGGGCAACGTCGCGCGACGTCCGGAACACCTCGCTCAGGCGCTCGTTCGAATAGCGGCGATCGTTCGCCGGTGTGCCGTCGAGGCCGATATTGTCGAGTGCTATCTGGCCGACATACAGAGCGTGAAAGCGTTTGATCATGCCGTCTTACCTCAGCTCGTCCAGCGTAGGATCGCCGCCGCCACCTCGTCCGGCTTGTCGAGCTCGGCCAAATGGCCGGCGCCGGGTACCGTAGCGATTTCGGTGCGGCCGGCAATCGCGGCGGCAAAGCGGTCGGCATAGCTGCGCGGCATGATCCGGTCCTCGGCACCCCAGATCAACAGGGTGGGTGCGGCGATCAGCGGCAGCCGCTTTTCGAGCCGGGTGTTGCCGAGCGGCCAGAACGCGCGCGCGGCGGCCTCGTTGGCGCGCACCTGCTCGATCGGCCATTCCGGCGAGTTGACGCCTTCGGGCTCGGTTTTGAGCTCGTTCCAGCGCTCGGGGTCGGCGCACAGCAGCCCCGGAACATCGGGTGCCCGCTGCGCCCACGGATCGGTCATCGGCTCCTTTTCGTCGAACAGGCCCCACGGGGCGATCAGCGCCAGCCGGCGGACCGATCCCGGCCAGATCGCCGCAATCTCGGCGGCAAACGATCCGCCAACCGATCCGCCCGCCAGATCGGCGCCCTCGAGCCCCGCCTTCTGCAATAGGTGGCGGACCGCCAGCACCCAGTCGAGGTGGCTGTCGAGCACGCTGTGCCCGCGCTCCCCGCCCGGAAACCCGGGCAATGACGGAATGATGACCGTGCGTTCGCGCGCCAAGGCATCGAGAAACGGGATCCACCGCGGTAGCCCGCCAAACCCGGCGAGGAAGCCAAGCTTGGGCCCGTCGCCCTTTTTCCACACCCGGCAGGAAAAGCCGTTGAGGTCGACCGACAATGTCTCCAATTCGCTCACGACCACCTCCCGATCACTGGCCGCCGCCATTTACCCCTCTCCGCCGCATCGCGGGGGAGAGAGAGGGGCCCGCGCTGCAAGCGCGGGAGGGTGAGGTGACCCGCCGAAGCCTCAAGCGCTCCACCGCCGCCCACCTCACGCCGGCCCTCTCCGCCGCGAGCGGGCGGAGAGGGAGATCATAGCGAGCACTCCGATCGCACCTCACTCCGCGGCCATCGCCGCTTGGCGGAACGGCGTCAATGGCGCCCGTGCTTCTCGGTTCATCGGCTGCGGCCACCAGCGATCCTCCCACTCGGAGAAGATTTCGGTCAGCTGCGGCATGACCTTCTCCGCGAAGAGCTGGGTATTATACTTGGCCAGATCTTTGCCCATGTTGCCGAACTGCAGCAGCATCATCAGGTGGCCGACATTGAGATTGGTCGCGACCTCCTTGAGCTGCGCGGCGACCTCGTCCGGCGAGCCGATGATGACATATCCCTTCTCGACGATCGCATCCATCTCGCGCGCCAAGGTGTCGAACCGGCGCATCCGCGCCACCTGCGCGACCTGGCCGACGACCCCGGCGCGCTGCGTCGCCTCGCTGGTATAGCCCGGCGCGTTGGCGAAGCGCGGGTCGACATGCAGGCAGCGGCCGTAGAAATATTCGGCCGGCTCGCGGTAGAGCCGATAGGCCTCCTCGCGGGTCTCGGCAACGCCGACGAATTGCAGAAAGCCGGCTCGGTATGGGTTCCGGTCCTTGCCCAGCCGGTCCATCTCGCCCCAGAAACCGTCCATCGTCGCCTGCCCGGCTTGGTAACCGAAATAGGACAGGTAGGCGTAGACATGGTCCATCTCGGCGCACCAGCGCCAGGTCTCGATCGAGCCGCCTCCCGGGATCCAGATCGGCGGATGCGGTTTCTGCACGGGCCGCGGCCAGATGTTGACGTAGCGCTGTTGATTGAACCGGCCGTTAAAGGCGAAGGTGTCCGGCGCGGTCCACGCGCGCAGCACCAGATCGTGAGCCTCGTAATAGCGGTCGCGCAGCATGCTCGGGTTCTGGCCATAGGCGAAGCAGGTGTCCATCGGCGTGCCGACCGGGAAGCCGGCGATCAGCCGCCCGCCCGAGATGACGTCGATCATCGCGAATTCTTCGGCGACCCGCGTCGGCGGGTTGTAGAGCGCCAAGGAATTGCCCATCACGCAGAGTGCCGTATCGGTGGTGCGCCGCGCCAATGCCGAGGCGATCAGATTGGGCGATGGCATCAGCCCGTAGCCGTTCGAGTGATGCTCGTTGACGCAAACCGCGTCGAAGCCGCATTCGGCGGCGTATTCGAGCTCGTCCATGAAGTCGTTGTACATGTGATGGGCGCGCCGCGGGTCGAACAGCGAGGAGTGGATGTCGACCCATACCGACGGGTGCTTCTCGCGAAAATCATCGGGCAATTCGGTATAGGGCATCAAGTGAAACCACATCAGCTTCATGGCTCTCCTCCACTTCGGCGCTGTGAGCACTAGCCTGACCCGATGAGCACAGCCGCGTCAATCGCGTTGTACCTGCCGCTTTCGCATCGATCGGATCGCGTTTAGGGTCTCAGGGAAAAAAGACCGCGAGCTGATAGGCGAGGAGGAAATCGTCATGCGAAGGCGCGACCTGCTGAAGGCCGCCGCCGCCGGTGCTGCGGCGATCGCTGCACCCCGGATCGGGCGGGCCGAGAGGCAGAACAAGTTGGTGTTTGTTCCGACTTCGGACCTCGCGGTGCTGGATCCGGTCGTCACCTTCAATCGGCCGACGCGCAATTACGCCTATCTCGTCTTCGACACGCTTTACGGCCTCGACACGAGCTGGGTGGCTCAGCCTCAGATGGTTGAGGGTCATCAGATCGAGCAGGATGGTCTGATCTGGAATCTCAAACTCCGGGATGGCCTCAGGTTTCATGACAATCAACCGGTGTTGGCACGGGATGTTGTCGCCAGCATCCGCCGCTTCGCTCAGCGGATCAGCCTCACCGGGGCGCTGATGACTGCGACCGACGAGCTGTCAGCGCCGGATGACCGCACCGTGCGATTCCAATTGAAGCGGCCATTTCCGCATCTGCCCGACGCCCTCGCGGGCCCAGGAGGAACGGTGCCGGCAATCATGCCCGAGCGTCTCGCGGCGACCTCGCCCTTCAAACCGGTTGCCGAAATCGTCGGGAGTGGTCCCTATCGTTTCCTGCCGGAAGAGCATGTCAGCGGGGCGCGCAGCGCATTTGCCCGGTTTGCGCGGTATCAGCCGCGCCCGGATGGCGCCGTCGGCTTCACCTCAGGACCGAAAATCGCGCATTTCGATCGTGTCGAATGGCTGACCTTGGACACGTTTTCGGCCATGGCAGCCTTGCAGAAAGGTGAAATCGATTGGTGGGAAACGCCACCTCGCGATCTGATCGAGCAAATCGCGCGTGATCGCGACATTACCGCCGTTTCCCAATACGCGACTGCGATGGGTATCCTGCGCTTTAATCACTTGCACCCGCCGTTTGACAATCCGGCAGTCCGGCGCGCGCTGCTTGGTGCGGTCGACCAGGAGGAGGCAATGACCGCGGTCGCCGGCGAAGACCGCACGGCCTGGTATGACGGCGCCGGCCTGTTCAGCACCGGAACGCCCCTGGCGAACGACGCCGGCGTCGAGATCATGCGCACGCCGCGCGATTATGCGTCGGTACGCCGGCAGCTGGAGCACGCCGGTTACAAAGGCGAAACGGTGGTCATAATATCCCCGACCGATCTCCCAGGGATGCGGAACCTTTCCTTGGTCGGCGCCGATCAGCTCCGTCGTGCCGGCATGAAGCTAGACCTGCAGGAAATGGATTTCGGCAGCATCGTCCGACGGCGGACCAACCAGGCGCCGCCGGACAAGGGCGGCTGGAATGTGTTCTTTAGCTTTCTCGATAGATCGATCCCGAACACCAACCCCTACGGCAACCAGGCGATCCGCGCCGATGGTCTCGCCGGTTGGGATGGCTGGCCGACGAGCGCGCGGATCGAAGCCCTACGCGCGGCCTGGCTGGACGCCGCCGGTCTCGATGAGCAGCGACGCATCTGCACCGAGCTTCAGATGCAGCTGTGGCAGGACGTCCCCTATATTCCGATGGGCGAGTATTGGCAGACGACCGCGTACCGGAAGGGTCTGCTCGGCGTGCTGCCCGGCTGCTTCACGGTCTTTTATGGTGTCCGCAGAGCTTGACTTGAACGGAGAGAGATCGATGGCGGTGCCCTCGTTCGGTCCGATCCTCGAGGCGGCGCGCACCCGCCTTGGCGCGGCAGCGCTCGAAGCGCGGATGAGCCAGCCGCGCTCAACGGCCGAGCTCAAGGCGCTGACGGATGACCGCTATCTCTCGCAAATGTCGCTGCGGATCTTCCGCGCCGGCCTCAAGCATAGTCTTGTCGACGCCAAGTGGCCGGCTTTCGAAGAAGTCTTCGGGGGTTTCGAGCCGCGCCGCGTGCGGGCGATGTCGGACGAAGCGCTTGAAGCGCTGCTCGGCGATAGGCGGCTGATCCGGCATTGGGGCAAGCTCAAATCGGTCCGCGACAACGCTGCTTCGATGATCGGGGTCGCCGAGGAGCATGGCAGCTTTGGCGCTTGGCTCGCCGATTGGCCGGGGACTGACATTGTCGAGCTGTGGGAGGCGCTGGCGAAGCGCTTCAGCCAGATGGGCGGCAATTCCGGCCCGAGCTTTCTGCGCATGGTCGGCAAGGACACCTTCGTCCTTACCCATTCAGTCACTGCCGCGTTGAAGCACTGGGGTGCCGTCGACGCCCCGCCAAAGAACCGCAAGGACCGCGCGACGGCCCAGTCGTGCTTCAACACCTGGGCCGCCGAAACCGGTCGGCCGCTGTGTCAGCTGAGCCTGATCCTCGCCGCCTCCACCGAGGAATGAGCGACGAGCCCGCGCGCGGTTCAGTAGTTGGAGATCTCGACGAGGTTTTGGTCCGGGTCGCGGATATAGACCGACTGGATCGTGCCGATGGCACCCGCCCGCGGTCCCGGGCCCGCCACGAGCGGCACGCCGCATTCTTCGAGATGTGCTGTCACCTCGGTGAGCGGGACTTTGGTGATGAAGCACAGATCACCCGAGCCGGGTGTGGGCTTGTCCGCCACCAGACCGGGTATGTTGTCGGCGGGATGCAGGTTGATCTTCTGCTGGCCGAAGCGCAATGCCGTGCGCCCTTCGCCAAAGGTGACGACCTCCATCCCCAACACCCGCGTATAGAAATCGCAGGTGCGGGCGATATCGGCGACGGTCAGCACGAGATGATCGAGGCGTTCGATTTGCATGGGGCGCCCTCCCGGCGGTAAGGAGGGGTCGAGAGTGCCATGTCGGCCGCGGCACTGCCAAGGCGCGTAGTGGTGATCGCCAGCAGGGAGGAATGCAATGAACCGTCTCGATGGCAAGGTCGCTTTGATCTCGGGTGCCGCGCGCGGCATCGGTGCGGCGACCGCGCGGCTGATGGTCGAAGCCGGCGCCAAGGTGGCGATCGGCGATATCTTGGACGAGCGCGGACGGGAGACCGTGCAGGCGATCGCCGGCGCCGGCGATACGGCCTTCTACCTTCACCTCGACGTGACCCGCGAG
>DATNKF010000258.1:0-2335 GCA_035603555.1 Allostellaceae bacterium | reverse complement strand
AGCTGGGTCCCCGAGGCCTTGTCCTCGATCAGCACGACACTGGCGTTGAAGGCCTCGGCCTGCAGGCACACCGCGCGCTTCAGTTCGGGATATTCCATGCGCTTGCGCAATACTAGCAGATAGAGGTCCTTGCCGGCGATGCCCCAGGTGGTGCAGACGCTGAAATCGCTGAGCTCGGTCGCCTTGTTGGCGGTGTCCCAGCTCTGCACGATGCGGTCGAAGAGGACGGGCCCCTCACTGGGCGCGTAAGTCCGGAACCACGCCGCCTTGACCATGCCGCCGCCCTGGGGTGCGGGCATCTGCTGGTACTGGCCGGCGAAATTATACTCGCCGATCGTCCGGCGGATCTGCTCGAGCATGGCGGGCGGCTCGCGCTCGGGATGCAGGGCCTCGCCCTCCTTTCGGCCAAAGGATTGCTGCCCGAAAACTCCCTCGAACCGGTGCAGCTCGTTGTCATCGGCGATCGCCGGCAGGCGCACCACCTCCCACGGCTCCTGCTCCAACACGTGGCCGGCGAGGTCATCCTCGTGCAGGCGGTGCATGATCAGCACGATCGCACCCCGCAGCTTGTCGTTGAGGCGGCTGTAGAGGGTGTGGTCGTACCACTCGTTCGCCGCCTGGCGCTGGGTCTGCGACAAAGCCTCCTCGGGCTTCAGCGGGTCGTCGATGACGATCAGGTCGGCACCGCGCCCGGTCAGCACACCGCCGACCGAGGTGGCGACGCGCGAGCCCTGCGCGGTCGTCTCGAATTCGGGCACGGCCTGGTGGCGGGGTGCGAGGCGGGTCGGGAAGAGGCGCTGGTACCAGTCGCTGGCGAGGAGGCGTCGGCAGTCGCGCGACAATTTGTCGGCGAGGTCCTGGGCGTAGCTGACGCAGAGGATCTCCGTGCTCGGCTCGTGGCCGAGACACCAGGCCGGAAAGGCGACCGAGGCCAGGTGCGACTTCAGATGGCGCGGCGGCAGGCTGACGATCAGCCGGCGGATCCGGCCGGCGCGAACTGCGGCCAGTTTCGCGGCGATCAGCTCGACATGCCAGTTCATCGCGAACGGGGTGCGCGGGTTGAGCTCGCGGAACGCGCGCGCCGCGAAGCTCGCAAAGTCGTGGTACAGCAGGGCCGCGCACTCGCCCCAAGCCGTGTCCCCGGCGACGGCCGCTTCCGGCATCGTCATTGTCGGCTTCTCCTCAATTACTTAACTTCACCACGGAGCCACGGAGGACACAGAGAAATAACAAGATAAATCTATATTAAATTCTCTGTGATCTCCGTGACTCTGTGGTGAATTGTTCTTCGTCCTGAGGAGGCCGCGCGAAGGCGGCGGCTTCAGCCGCTTCGGCCGCGATCTGGCGCCGCAGGCGTGCCACGAACAGCTCGACGACCTCGCGGTCGGGTGCGGTCAATTTGGCGGGCTCGGGCGATGCGGCGCCGGCCTTCTCTTCGACCCTCTTCAGCATGTCGATCAGCATCTTGGTTGCACGCAGATCGGCCGCGGCGGATTTATCGACCAGCTGGGCGACGATCGCCTCGCGCTTGGTGATCCGGCGCCGCTTGCCCTCGCTGGCGAGGGTGACCGGTTCGTCCAACGCGGCGACCAGGAGTGCCGACAGGTTCTTCTTGCCGCCCGGGCCGCGCGGGTTGCCGGACTGGCCCCTCTGGAAGCGCCGGCCCACCGGCGGCTTGCCATAGCCGATCGCATAATCTCGTTCCGTTTCGGACATCTCGCCTCTCCCATTTCCCGAACCTGCCCCTATATAGCACGGTCGTACGATTTTATCAATTATCAAAGACGGTATAAGAAATGATCCTGTCGTTGCGACCCGCGGGCGGTGACCCGCGGGGAAGCAATCTCGATGGGGGAGGGCAGCCGGATCGAGATTGCTTCGTCGCTGCGCTCCTCGCAATGACACCGATGCTTGTATATATGCCGATTCAGCAAGGATCGAATTCCGCTGCCGGCTCCCTGCCGGGCATACCTGATACCGCTGCCGGCGGGCTCGGACAAAACACGCCCAAGGCGTTGATTTACAGGATATTTCCGATGCTGGAGGGGGGATTTTGGGGGCTGAGACGCGGTTTTTCCCTGATGGCAGGGAAAATTCAGACGACGCGATCCCGGCGCAGCACGGCGATCTCGGTGTCGTCGTAACCGAGACTCTTGAGGATCTCGTCGGTGTGCTCGCCGAGCAGCGGCGCCGGGCGGCGGTAGGTGCCCGGGGTCGCGGAGAGCTCGATCGGGGTCGGCGCCAGCGGCAGGGACCCGGCGAGGCCGGGGTAGGTGACCTCGGCGAGGAGGCCGGCGGCGCGGATGTGCGGGTCGTCGAGCGCCTGCTGCGGCGA
>DATNKF010000257.1:0-3151 GCA_035603555.1 Allostellaceae bacterium | reverse complement strand
CGAATCGAGACCCCCTCGACATCGATGCCGCTCATCCGGGTCTGCGCCGAGAACGGCACAAAGCGGGCATTGAGCGGCGCCATCTCGCGTGCACGCAGCGCGTATCTCTCCTTGGCCAGAACGACGATAGAGCGGCCCTCTGGGGTCTCGTCGGAGAGCGAGGCGAGCTGTGCCGCATCGGCTAGCTCTGCCTCGTCGACGCCGGGGAGTGCCAGGAACTCGGTCGCCTGACGGTTGCCCAGAGTGATCGTGCCGGTCTTGTCGAGCAACAAGGTATCGACGTCGCCGGCAGCCTCGACCGCACGGCCCGACATGGCGAGCACGTTGAAGCGTACGAGCCGGTCCATCCCGGCAATGCCGATCGCCGATAGCAGCGCGCCGATTGTCGTCGGGATAAGCGTGACGAAGAGCGCGATGAGGACGACGACCGACACCGCGCCCCCTGCGTAAGACGCGAAGCTGGGAATGCTGACGGTGGCGAAGACGAATATCAGCGTCATGCCGGCGAGCAGGATGTTGAGTGCGATCTCGTTCGGGGTTTTCTGCCGCACGGCACCTTCGACGAGAGCGATCATCCGGTCGAGAAAGGTCGAGCCTTGGGCCGCCGTGATCCGTACCCTTAGCCAGTCCGAGGTTACGCGGGTGCCGCCTGTTACCGCCGAGCGGTCGCCGCCGCTCTCGCGGATGACCGGGGCCGATTCACCGGTGATTGCTGATTCGTCGACTGAGGCGACACCCTCTACGACTTCGCCGTCGCTCGGAATCAGGTCGTTCATCTCAATCAGTACGAGATCGCCCGGCTTGAGCACGACCGCATCGACCAGCTCGAAGTTGCGTGAGTTGGCGGCCTGTAGGCGCTTCGCCTTCGTCTCGGTCCGGGTGCGGCGCAACGCGTCCGCCTGGGCCTTCCCGCGTCCTTCCGCGACCGCTTCTGCGAAATTGGCAAAGAGCACGGTGAACCACAGCCACACCGTGATCTGGCCCGAGAACAGCGCGTTGGTGCCGACTACCGTGCCACTGCCGACGATCAGGTCGCGCAGGAAAAAGATCGTGGTCAGCACCGAGACGATCTCGACGCAGAACATGACCGGGTTCTTGACCAAAGTGCGCGGATCGAGCTTGCGGAACGAGGCGCCGATCGCCGGCACGATCAGCGAGCGGTCGAAGATCGAGAGCGGCCGAAGCTGGCGCTTGTAGAGCCCGGTCTCCGGCGAGCCGATCATGATCGGGGAGATGTCGGTCATCGTGGATGTCCCTTGAGAATTCTGTCGCTCACGGCGCCGGATAGAGCTTGCCCTGGTTCATCGCGACCTGCTCGACCGCCGGCCCGAGCGATATTGCCGGGAAGTAGGTGAGCCCGCCGATGATCAGCACGACGCCGACCAGGAGGCCGACAAACAGCGGCCGGTTCGTCGGAAAGGTCCCGGCCGACGGGGCGAGGAGCTTCTTCTGAGCCAGCGACCCGGCGACGGCCAAGAGCGGGATGACGAAGATGAAGCGGCCCATCAGCATCGCAGCTGCGATCGTCGTGTTGTAGAAGAGCGTGTTCGCCGAAATTCCAGCAAAGGCGCTACCGTTATTGCCGGTGCCCGAGGTGTAGGCGTAGAGGATCTCCGAAAACCCGTGCGGTCCGGTATTGGCAATCCCGGCCAGCCCCGGGGGCACGACGGTCGCGAGCGCGGTCCAGCCGAGGATCGAGAGCGGCAAGCTCAACAGCGCCAGGATCGTCATCTTGACCTCCTTGGCCTCGAGCTTCTTGCCGAGATATTCGGGCGTGCGTCCGACCATCAGCCCAGCGACGAACATCGCCACGATGGCGAAGGCGAGCATGCCGTAGAGACCCGAGCCGACCCCGCCAAAGATCACTTCGCCGAGCTGGATGTCGACCAGCGGCACCATGCCGCCGACTGGCAGGAAGCTGTCATGCATCGAATTGACGGCGCCGCACGAGGTGTCGGTCGTCACGGTCGCATAGAGTGCCGAAAGCGCGGGGCCAAACCGCACCTCCTTGCCCTCCATGTTGCCGCCCGCCTGCAACGCGCTCGGCGCACTATCGACATTGAAGGCAGCCATGGCCGGATTGCCGTGCGATTCGGACCAGTAGCTGGTCGTTACGCCGGCGAGAAACAGTATTGCCATCGCAGCAAAGATCGCCCAGCCCTGGCGCTCGTCATGGACCATGCGGCCCAGGACATTGGTCAGTGCAGCGCCGATCGAGAAGATCGAGATCAGCTGGATCAAGTTGGTCAGCGGCGTCGGGTTCTCGTACGGATGGGCCGAGTTGGCGTTGAGGAAACCGCCGCCATTTGTGCCGAGAATCTTGATCGCCTCCTGCGAGGCGACAGGGCCCTGGGCGATCGTTTGCTTGGCACCCTCGAGGGTCGTCGCATCGACGTACGCGCCCAAATTCTGCGGCATGCCTTGCCAGACATAGAAGAGGCCGATGACCACCGACAGCGGCAGCAGCACGTAGAGAGTGGTGCGGGTCAAATCGACCCAGAAATTGCCGATCGCCTTTGCCTCGCGCCGGGCGAATCCGCGGATGAGCGCGAGTGCCAGCGCGATGCCGGTCGCTGCCGAGACGAAGTTGTGCACCGTCAGCCCGGCCATCTGTACCAGATAGCCCATCGTGGTTTCTGGCACGTAGGACTGCCAGTTCGTGTTGGTGACAAAGCTGACCGAGGTGTTGAAGGCGCTGCTCGGCTCGACCCCGGTCTGGCCCTGCGGGTTGAACGGCAGGTACCATTGCAGCCGTTGCAGCGCGTACAAGGTCAGAAAGCCGACGATGCTGAAGAGCAGCATCGCGACGGCGTAGGTCAGCCAGTGCTGCTCCTCCTTCTCGTCGACCCCGCAGCACCAATAGACGGCGCGTTCGACCGGCCGCAGAAGGGGAGTGAGAAAAGTGCGCTCGCCGGCAAAGACGCGCGTCATATAACCGCCGAACGGGCGGGCGATCAGGATCACGATCACGCTGAAGAGCGCGATCTGCACCCATCCGACAATGGTCATCGCAGGCTCCTAGAAGCGCTCGGGATTGATCAGCGCGTAGACGAGATAGACCATGATGACGATGGTCACGATCGTGCCGAGGGTGTAGTCGAGCAGCATGGCTGTCTCACATTCTTTCACAGGCGAGCACGTAGAGGATGGA
>DATNKF010000256.1:0-6426 GCA_035603555.1 Allostellaceae bacterium | reverse complement strand
CGGCCCACCCTCACCCGTCTCACTGCGCTCGGCCGGGGACCAAGCCAGTAGGGCTTGGTGGGTGCGGGCCTGTGTTCAACTGCTTAAGCCTTCTCCAGCTGGCGGAAATCCAGCTGCCGGTGGAACCAGTAGGTGTATCCCTGAATGTTCTTCTGCATCCCGACCACCAGGATCTGCTGGTAGAGGGGAATACGCGGAACATCGTCCATCGCGATGTGGATGAACTGCTTGACGTGATCCTCGTAGGCCTCGCGGTCTTCCTCGAACCGCGCGGCATCGACCAGCTTGTCGAGCGCCGGGTTCTGGTAGGACATCGTGTTGAACAGCGCGTTCTGGCCGTGATAACCCCAATAGAAGTAATAATCGGGAAAGTTCAGCCATCCGCCAAAACTGGCGATGTGAATTGCCCGGTTCTTCTCCAGCATGGCATTGCGGAAATTGGCGCCGGGGATCTTCTCGATCCGCGTCTTAATGCCGAGCTCGGCGAGCGAGCTCTGCAGCAGCACCGCGGTCGGCTCGGATTGCGTGGCGTCGCCGAGATCGATCGAGATCGTCGTCTCGAAGCCGCTGCCATAGCCGGCCTCGGAGAGCAGCGCCTTGGCTTTTTCCATGTCCCGCTTGTAGGGAAAAGGCTGCGGCCAGGCGGCGGAGATCGCCGCCCCCGCGGGAGCGCCCGACATCGGGATGCAGATGTCGTAGACGACACTCTTGTAGATCTCCTCGTAAGGCACGGCCAAGGCGATCGCTTGGCGCACCCGCACATCGTCGAACGGCTTCATCTTGGTGACGAGACCGACATACTGCAGCGAGTTCTCCACCGGCGTGCCAACCACCCGGTACGCTCCCGACTTCTTGATCTCGGCAGCGTCCTTGAACGGCAGGTCGATCGACAGATCGGCGTCGCCACGCTCCATCAGCGCCCGCCGGTTGCCGGCGGTGGGCACCTCGCGCAGCACCACGCGGCGGATCTTCGGCAACGGTCCGCTCTTCCAATCGTCGAAGCGGATGAAGGAGGTCTCCTGGCCAGGCACCCACCGTTCTAGCCCGAAGGCGCCGCCGCCGGCGTCATTGGTTTTCATCCACTCCATCGCCCAAGGATCCTTGTCGCTGGCGTGGCTCCGGGCGAGCTTGGAGTTGAACACCGCCGGCACCACCACCGCGAGATCGGGCAGGGTGAGCTTGTCCTTGCGGAGAAAGTCGATGCGGATCGTGTGGTCGTCGAGGACGACGAACTGCTCGGGCTTCTGCAGGCTGCCGGCGGCCATCTGGAAGGTCGGAAAACCGCCTACCGTGACGGCGCGGTCAAGGGACCATTTGACGTCGTCGGCGGTCACCGGGGCCCTGTCGTGGAAGGTGGCGCTGCGGCGGAGCTTGAAGGTGACCGACATGCCTTCCGGCGAGACGTTGAAATCCTCGGCCAGCTCAGGCTCGATCTTGGTGTAGTCGTATGAGAGACTGCCACCGGGCAAGGTCTTGTGCCCAAAGGTCAGCAGGCGGTCGTAAAGATTCCAGCAAGCAACGTAGCTGCGAAAGGTGGTCCCGACGCCGTGAATGTCGAGGCTGTTCGGGCCGTTCTCGACCATCACGAGCAACGTATCCTTGGGGGTCTCGGCCCAGGCGGAGGGGATCCCGCTCACCAAGGTGGCGCCACCAGCAACCGCCCCCGTGCCCTTCAAGAAGTCGCGCCGGTTCACCTTCCCCTCCGCCAGGGTCGGACTCTGGCAAGCAATGGTCATGCCATGCCGCCGAGGCTCCCGCGCGGGTTTTGCCGAGCTGCGGCCCACCAAGAATGAGCAGGGGTACGGCGAAAGCCTAAAGTTTAGGCGCTTCGGAGGCGGCCGGCGGGCTGGAGTGGACTTCCGGCTGTGTGGCGCGGAAAATGCTTGCCGAGACGGGCGGCCAAGGTCTCCTGGTGGGCGGATGACTCCCTCGATCCTCGACGATTACGATCCGCAAGGATTCTATTGCGAGATGTTGCGCGGCGCAGCGAGCGACGTCGTTAGGGCGCGCCTCTCCGGTCTGTCGATCGACGTGCTCAGAGAGCGCGCCGCCGCTGCCAACGCCGAGCTCTACAATTTGGGGATCACCTTTACGATCTATTCGGATGCGAAGACGATCGACCGCATCCTACCGTTCGACGTGCTCCCGCGGATCCTGTCAGCCGAAGAGTGGCGGCACATCGAGGGCGGCATCATCCAACGGATCACCGCCATCAACCTACTGCTCGACGACGTCTATCACGAGCAACGCTTGCTGCGCGATGGCGTGGTCCCAGCCGATTTGATACTCGGCAATCACAACTACCGTCCCCTAATGCGCGGCATCGATCTCCCGTACAAAACCTATGTCAACATCTGCGGGACCGACATCGTGCGCGACGAGCGCGGCACCTTCCTGGTGCTCGAGGACAATGCGCGCACGCCGTCCGGCGTCAGCTACGTTGTCGAGAACCGCCACATGATGCTGCGCGCCTTCCCCGACCTGCTCGACGATGTCGGCCTGCGCCCGATCGACAATTACGGCGCCAAGCTGATTGCCGCGTTGCAGGAGGTGGCGCCGCCCCGGGTTTCCAACCCACAGGTCGTCCTGCTCTCCCCCGGCGCCTACAATTCGGCCTATTTCGAGCACGTCTTTCTCGCCCGCGAGATGGGCGTGCCGCTGGTCGAGGGCTCGGATCTGCTGGTCGAGGACGATCGGGTGTTCATGCGGACTACCGGCGGGCTGGCGCGCGTCGACGTGATCTACCGCCGGATCAACGACGATTATCTCGATCCCGAGGCGTTCATCCCCGAGAGCATGCTGGGCGTCCCCGGGCTGATGCGAGCTTATCAGGCGGGCAATCTGGCGCTCGCCAATGCGATCGGAACCGGTGTCGCTGACGACAAGGCGGTCTATGCCTACATGCCGCGTATCATAAAATATTACCTGGCCGAGGACCCGATTCTTCCCAATGTCGAGACCCATATCTGCCGCGAGCCGAAGGCGCTGCGCTATACCCTCGACCATCTCGCGGATCTCGTGGTCAAGCCAGTCGGCGAAGCGGGGGGCTACGGCATCACGGTCGGTCCCCGGGCGAGCCTGCGGGAACTCGACGAATGCCGAGCGAAGCTCGTCGCCGACCCGGAAAATTACATCAGCCAGCCCTGCGTCAACCTGTCGGTTGCACCGACCCTCGTCGAGGGCCGTATCGAGCCCCGCCACGTCGATCTGCGGCCGTTTGCGGTCACTGGGTCGAGCACCTGGGTTCTGCCGGGCGGGCTGACGCGGGTGGCGCTACGCCGCGGCTCATTGGTCGTCAACTCCTCGCAGGGCGGCGGCTCAAAGGACACCTGGGTCGTTGAGTGACGCTCTGCTCGCCCGCTTTGCGGATTGCATCTTCTGGCTCGCGCGCTATGTCGAGCGGGCCGAGAACTTGGCACGCATCCTCGACGTCAACGAGACCTTCTCGCGCGACAGTCATGGCGGGCAGAACTGGCGATCGATCGTCCAGCTGAATTCGGACGAGAAACGCTTTTTCGCCACCCACCCTGCAGCCACCGCTCAAAGCGTGGTGAAGTTCTACGTCATTGATGCCGCCAACCCGAACTCGATCATCAGCGCTGTCCGCTATGCCAGGGAGAATGCGCGCACGCTGCGGCCGTTGATCTCGATCGAGATGTGGGTGCAGCTCAACGTGTTCTACAATCGCCTCGTCGGGCTTGGCGAGGCTGACTTGATGCCCGGCAGGCTCGCGGCCCTCTTCGGCACCATCAAGGAGGCCTGCCAGACCCATACCGGCATCACCGAGGGCACGTTCTTCCGCGACCAGGGCTGGTATTTCTATCAGCTCGGCCGTTATATCGAACGCGCCGACCAGACCACGCGGCTGCTCGACATCAAATACCACCTGCTATTGCCCAGCGTCTCCGGCGTCGGCTCGCCGACCGATGTCAGCCAGTGGAACGCGCTGCTGCGCTCGGCGGCCGGCTACTACGCCTACCGGCGCCTGCACACGGCGAGCACGACCCCGGCCCGGGTGGCGGGGTTCCTGCTGCTCAACCAGGCCTTTCCGCGCTCGGTCTATCATTGCGTGCGCGAGGCCGGGCAGCTGCTGGGCGAAGTCAAGTCGCGCTATATGCTGCGACACGGCAACGCCGCCGCCGAGGAGCTCGACCGACTGCGCGCCGTCCTCGGGACCCTCGACATAGCAACGATTCTGAGCGAGGGTCTGCATGAGTTCCTCGACCTGATGCAACAACAGCTGAGCGCCGTCACCCGCGACCTCTCGACCGCCTTCTTTGGCTATTCGCCCGAAGCCACCCAGGCGCAGACGGCAACCCCGCAATAGGCAGAGGCGATGCTCGTCATCACCGTTCGACACGTCACCACCTACCGGTACAAGCAGCCGGTGGCGTTCGGCGAGCACCGCATGATGTTGCGGCCGCGCGACAGCTACGATCAGAAGCTGCTCGACGCAACGTTCGCAATCACCCCGCAGCCCATCGATATCCGCTGGGTGCACGACGTGTTCGGCAACTGCGTCGCGATCGCCCGCTTCGCCGGGCGAGCGCAGGAGCTGCGCTTCGAGAGTGTCATTCGTCTCGACCACTCGCCGACCAATGCCCTCGATTTCCAGATCGAGGAGTACGCCAAGAGGTACCCGTTCACCTACGGCGCCGACGAAATGCCCGATCTGTTGCGCTCGGTCGAGCGGCAGTATCTCGATCCCGAGCACGAGGTCGACGATTGGGCACGGCAGTTCCTGCGCCATGACGGCCGCACCGACACCTCCGAGCTGCTCGCGGCGATGACCTATGCGATCCGCCAGGATCTGACCTATGTCGCCCGCGAGGAGAGCGGCGTCCAGGACCCGGTCAATACATTGCGGCTGCAGAGCGGCAGCTGCCGCGATTTCGCGGTGCTGATGATGGAGGCGGTGCGCTCGCTCGGGCTCGCCAGCCGTTTTGTGACCGGCTACCTCCATGTTCCCGAGGGCAGACGCAGCGAGCGGGTCGGCGGCGACGCAACGCATGCCTGGCTCCAGGTTTACCTGCCGGGTGCCGGCTGGGCCGAGTTCGATCCGACCAACGGCATCGTCGGCAATCACGGTCTGATCCGGGTCGCGGTCGCCCGGGACCCGCGCCAGGCGATCCCGATCTCCGGCACCTGGACCGGCTTTCCCTCCGATTCGCTGGGCATGACCGTCGAGGTCGAGGTCACCGCCGAGACCGATCCGAACGCGGCCCCGAAGACGGCCGCAAAAGCGCGCCGGTCGCGCGCCGCGGGGTGATACCGCGTCTCGGCCACGGCGGCGGCTCCCCCTCCCTGAGAGCAGGGAGAAAAGCTGATTTCTCCCTCACAAAAGCCCGTCGGATCGACCATAATACGATGCAAATCAAATACTTACAAGCAGAAGACCGGACCCGGCGAGCAGGGAGCCGATAGTCGGCCCTGAGGGAGACAGCAGGGAGGAAGAGGCTGGGCATCGTGCACCAACTGATTTGCGATATTCTCATATATAATTTATGAAATACGCATTGTCAATATTGACAATTACGCTCGGACCGTATATTCTCCGATCCGCTATCCAAGGCTGCGCGTTGCGGCTTGGACCCTGGCGATCGCCGTCAAGGACTTCCGCCGGAAGTAGCAGCCCCTGCGCCGCGGCGGGCCGCAGCCTTATCGCGGTGTCGGGGCGGCGAAATCCGTACTTGAGGTCAGCTCGCCGGTCGCGAAGGCAAGCGCCGCCGCGTTGACCAGCGACTGCGTGTGTGCTCGGGCCACCGCGGCGCGCGCCGTCGCGAGCCCCGTCTGCGCGGACGTCGCGTCGGTCAGTGTGCCGACGCCGTGCGCGTAGGCGTCGCTGGCGCTGTGGAAGGCGGCCTCGGATGCAGTCTGCAGGGCGATGGCGGCATCGTATTGCAGCAGCCCCGTATCGACCTGGTCGTACGCAAGCGCCACCTCGCGCAAAGCCTGGTCGGTGCGCTCGTGCAGCGCGGCCGCTGCCTCTTCGCGCTTCGACTGGGCGAGACTCAGCTTGTTCTGCAGCAGTCCGCCTGTGTAGAGCGGCCATTCGAACTTCAGCAACGCGGCGCCTTGGGGCTTGGCGACCGAGGAATAGGGCGAGTTGTTTACGTTTAGCCGGCTAAGATTGCCCTGCACGTTTGCGCTCAGCGAAACTTTGGGGGCCAGGGCGGAGCGCGCGGCCGCGATTTCCGCATCCGTGGCGCGCAGCTTCGCCACGTCGGCGAGCAAGTCGGGCCGCCGCCGCAGCGCCTCGCTGAGCACGTCGTCGACAGTGCGTGCGGTGCGCTGCGGCAGCGGGTGCTTGGACGCGTCCGCCACGCGCAGCTTCGTGGTCGGCGGCAGGTCCATCGCCGCAAGCAGCGTGTACATCGCGTCGTGCTGCGCGGTATTGGCCTGCGCGAGATCGTACTGCGCCTGCGC
>DATNKF010000255.1:0-2985 GCA_035603555.1 Allostellaceae bacterium | reverse complement strand
AATACCAGAAAATACTGACCCTCCGGCTCGCCAATTCGACCGGGCGCGCCTTCATCGTCGAAGGCGTGGGCTAGCCGCATTTCTGCCAAATAAGCCCTCTCATCAGCGCAAAGCGCCGCCGATTGATGGGATCGGACCGCGATATCGACCGAGCATGCCGCATTCGGGCGAGTTGTCGCCCCGCCGATGCGGGTGGATCCACCAGCGCGGTTATTGACGTTGTCCACCGATCCGTTAACGTTAGCGACGGACAGGCAGCAGCTCGCCTTCGTTGGCACGGGGAGCGGGAAGATAACCTAGAGAATGTTTGCGATCGCCTCAATCGGTCGGCGGCTGCATCGCGGCAAAAGACGCCGGTTTAGACGTTGGAACGCGCCCGCGATCGCCGATCCCGCAAAGACCCCGGACGCCGGGGGTGATCGGTCGCGACCTGATCCTGCGCCCACACAAGGGCAATTGCCTGCGCTGCCGCGGAGCCCGATTCCGACAGCGCGGCCTTGGGCCGGCATTCACCTTTACCTCCTCTCCGTCGCGCTTGTCGCCGCCGCGATCATCGGGCTTCTCCTGGGCATGGGTTCTTACCTGCTCGTCCATCCAGCGACGGAAATGGGCGCCGACTACGCCGATGAGGAGACCGGAACACAGCATCCCACACCTGGGTCCTCGGTCGGCGAGGCGCCGCCGAGCACAACAGACCCTGCCCCGCCTCACAACGAGGTACCGGCGCTCCCATCGACGGCATCCGAAGCGATGGTTCCCGGGCCAGAGGTAGCGATCATGCCCGTACTGCCCGGGGCGACGGAAAGCGACTTGCGCCAATCGGCGCAGCCGGCCGGAACCACGGAGCCGCTCGATCATCCGGCAGCAGGAGAGGAGCCTTCAACCGCGCCTACCCAGCCGACCTCATCCGAACCGATACCATCCGCGGTGATACGGGGGATCGTTGCCGATGCGCCGAACGCAGCGAGCTGGGTCCTCGCCAACCGAACCATTCGTTTGTGGGGGATTGAACCTCAGTCCTCCAACTCGGTCGCTTCATTGGTCAATTGGGTGCGCGCCAAAGGTCCCATCGAATGCGTACCGCGAGCGAAGACCGACCGTTATCAGTGCTTCACGGCCACGGGCGAAGACATTGCCGAGGCCGCCCTACTTGCCGGCGCCGCGCGAGCGGGTCTCCGTGCTCCCGCGGCTTATCGAAACGCGGAATCCCAGGCGCGCCGGAAGGCGAAGGGTCTCTGGGGTAGGAGATGAACGCAGCAGCTGGATATCGCACCGCGAGGAGAGTGCGTGTCCGGCTGGGGTGCGTGGCCGGATGGATCGCCTTAGTCTTAACGAGTTGCGCGGTCAGAACGCCTGAGGTGCCGACCGATGAACTGCTGCGAAGACTTCAGGCTGGCGAGCCAATGCTCGATTGCCGGCTCGCCTGCCTCGACGCCTGGCGGGCGAATCGCGCCACGGCGCTGGTTTTGAATGAAACGCGGCGTTGGCAAGAACTCGCGGTTCTGGTGATGCAGACCGGTTACACGGACGATCTCACCTATTTTTACCTCGGCCGCGCTGCGGAGGGGCTCGGTTACCGAGAGGCGGCGAAGACGTATTACCAGATCAGCGCACGCCTTTCCGCGGCGGGGCTGGCCTGCGTCAAGGAGAACCCCGATTTGTGCAACGGCCAGCGCCTCCCGGCTGCGGCTGAGGCTCGGTTGGCCGAGCTCACGGCGCCTCCACCGGCTCCGCCGCCCAAGGCGCCTCCTCGCCGACAACAACCCCAGCGTCAGCCACCAGCGACTCCATCCAGGCAGGCAAAACCCGCTTCCGTGGCGCCGGCGCGAACGACCGCGCCCGCCTCGGCCGGCACTGCGGTCGAGCCCGACGCAAGCGGCAAGGCGACAGGGCCCGACTTTGCGGCGCCGCCACCGGTCCGTCGTCAATAGCGGCAGCTAGGCTTCCGAAATTTTCTTACCCGGCGCGCCGGCGCCGCGCGGCACGGCGCGCGAGATAGGGCCGCAGATACTGGCCGGTGTAGCTCGCCTCGCTCGAGGCGATGTCTTCGGGGGTGCCGGTGGCGACGATATGGCCGCCGGCATCGCCGCCTTCGGGACCGAGATCGATGATCCAATCCGCGGTCTTGATGACTTCGAGATTGTGCTCGATCACGAGTACGGTGTTGCCGGTCTCGACCAGTGCGTGCAGCACCTCGAGGAGCTTGCGCACATCGTCGAAATGCAGCCCCGTCGTCGGCTCGTCGAGGATGTAGAGGGTACGGCCGGTGGCGCGCCGCGACAATTCCTTGGCCAATTTGACCCGCTGCGCCTCGCCGCCCGACAAGGTCGTCGCCGGCTGGCCGATGTGGATGTAGCCGAGTCCGACCTGCTGCAGGGTCAGGAGCTTGTCGCGGATCGACGGCACGGCACGGAAGAAATCGGCACCCTCGTCGACCGTCATGTCGAGCACGTCGGCGATGCTCTTCCCGCGGAACAGCACCTCCAGGGTCTCGCGGTTGTAACGCCGGCCCTTGCAGACGTCGCACTGGACATAGACGTCGGGCAGAAAGTGCATCTCGATCTTGATGACGCCGTCGCCCTGGCAGGCCTCGCAGCGCCCGCCCTTGACGTTGAACGAGAAGCGGCCGGGTAGGTAGCCGCGCGACTTGGCCTCGGGGAGGCCAGCGAACCAGTCGCGGATCGGCGTGAAGCAGCCGGTATAGGTCGCCGGGTTCGAGCGCGGCGTGCGGCCGATCGGCGACTGGTCGATATCGACGATCTTGTCGAGAAACTCGACCCCCTCGAGCCCGCCCAGCGGTGCCGGCTGCTCGCGGGCATTGTTGAGCCGCTTGGCGAGCGCCTTGTACAGGGTCTCGACGATCAGGGTCGATTTGCCGCCGCCCGAGACGCCGGTGACGCAGCAAAAGGTGCCGAGCGGGATCTCGGCGGTGATGCCTTTAAGATTGTTGCCGCGGGCGTCGAGGACGCGGAGGATCTGCCCCGG
>DATNKF010000254.1:0-4535 GCA_035603555.1 Allostellaceae bacterium | reverse complement strand
CTCTTGAGCGAGCAATTGCGACGCAGCGTCGGACGCCGGGTTTCTCTCGAGGTCAAGGTCGACCAGGGGCTGATCGGCGGCCTTATCGTCAAGCTCGGATCGCGAATGATCGACGGGTCCATCAAGAGCAAGCTCCAGCGGCTGCAGCTGGCGATGAAGGGCGCGAGCTGAGTGTTTGGCGCAACCTGGCGGGACTCGTCACCCCCGCGAAAGCGGGGGCCCAGAGCTTGCCCCTGGCATGAACAGGGGGCAACCGCTGAGGCCCTGGAGCCCTGGGTTCCCGCGTTCGCGGGAATGACGGAGAACTGCGGACATTTTTAGCGACGTCGTTTGGGCCGAGCTGAGAAGAGGTTTTGATGGAAATTCGCGCGGCGGAGATTTCGGCGATCCTCAAGCAGGAAATCGCCCAGTTCGGCAGCGAGGCGGATGTTGCAGAAGTCGGCCAGGTGCTGTCGATCGGCGACGGGATCGCTCGCGTCTATGGCCTCGACACGGTCCAGGCCGGCGAGATGGTCGCGTTCCCCAACGGGATGCGCGGGATGGCGCTCAACCTCGAAAGCGACAATGTCGGGGTCGTCGTGTTCGGCGAGGATAGCGGCATCCACGAGGGTGACATCGTCAAGCGCACCGGTGCGATCGTCGACGTGCCGGTCGGCCGGGGCCTCTTGGGGCGCGTCGTCGATGCGCTCGGCGAGCCGATCGACGGCAAGGGTCCGCTGACCGACGTCACCCGGACGCGGGTCGAGGTCAAGGCGCCGGGGATCGTGCCGCGCCGTTCGGTGCACGAGCCTGTCCAGACCGGGCTGAAGGCGATCGACGCGCTGGTACCGATCGGGCGCGGCCAGCGCGAGCTGATCATCGGCGACCGTCAGACCGGCAAGACGGCACTCGCCATCGATACCATCCTCAATCAAAAGCAGATCAACGCCGGCACCGACGAGTCGCTGAAGCTCTATTGCATCTATGTCGCGATTGGCCAGAAGCGCTCGACCGTCGCCCAGATCGTCAAGACATTGCAGGATTACGGCGCGCTCGAATATTCGATCGTCGTGGCCGCGACCGCCTCGGAACCGGCGCCGTTGCAATTCATCGCGCCTTATGCGGGCTGCGCGATGGGGGAATATTTCCGCGACAACGGCATGCATGCGCTGATGATCTACGACGATCTGTCGAAGCACGCCGTGGCCTATCGCCAGATGTCGCTGCTGTTGCGGCGGCCGCCCGGCCGTGAAGCTTATCCGGGCGACGTGTTCTATCTGCATTCTCGCCTGCTCGAACGCGCAGCGAAGATGAACGAGGACCACGGCGCCGGCTCGCTGACGGCATTGCCGGTCATCGAGACCCAGGCAGGCGACGTGTCGGCCTATATTCCGACCAACGTCATATCGATCACCGACGGCCAGATTTTTCTCGAGACCGAGCTGTTTTTTCGCGGCATCCGCCCGGCCATCAATGTCGGCCTGTCGGTCAGCCGGGTCGGGTCGGCGGCCCAGATCAGGGCGATGAAGCAGGTCGCCGGCCGCATCAAGCTCGAGCTCGCGCAATACCGCGAGATGGCGGCCTTTTCGCAATTCGCCTCCGACCTCGATGCGGCGACGCAGCGCCTGCTGGCCCGCGGCAGCAGGCTGACGGAACTCTTGAAGCAACCGCAATTCGCACCGGTTCCCGTCGAGGAGCAGGTGGTAGCGATCTTCGCCGGTACCCGCGGCTATCTCGATACGATCGCGGTGCCGGATGTCGGGCGCTTCGAGTCGTCGATGCTGAGTGACATCAGGGCCACGCGGCCGGAGCTGATCGGGGCTATCCGCGACGCCGGCGAGATCTCGCCCGAGGTCGAGAAGGGCCTCGGCGAGTTCCTCGAGAGCTTCGTCAGGACCTTCGCCTGATTGCCGGGGTCCCCTAATGTCCGTTCCGTCATTCCGGGGCACCGCGCAGCGGCGAGCCCGGAACCCATGAACACCGACGACGAAATGATCGCACGGGCGCTGGATCGCACTTGTCGCGGATCGTGTTCATGGGTTCCGGGCCCAGCCCGTCGGGCTGTCCCGGAATGACACCCGCGCGGTAGCTCTCCATGCCGAGCCTGAAAGATCTGCGCAACCGCATCCGCAGCGTCAGATCGACCCAGAAGATCACCTCGGCGATGAAGATGGTCGCCGCCTCGCGGCTGCGCCGCGCGCAGGAGCGGGTCGAGGCCGCCCGTCCCTATGCCGAGCGCATGGAACGCGTGCTCGCTTCCCTCGCCGGCCGCATGGCGGGTCTGCCTGGAGCGCCGCCGCTATTAAGTGGCACCGGCAAGGAGGACACCCAGCTGCTCGTCGTCGCAACCTCCGATCGTGGTCTTGCCGGCGGTTTCAACGCCACGATCCTGCGCGAGGCGCGGCGCCGCATCCGCGAGCTTTTGCCGGCCGGCAAAACCGTCCTCGTACTGACCATCGGCCGCAAGGGCCGCGACGGCTTGCGCCGCGATTACGGGCGCCTGATCCACGACAGTGTGACTGAGATCGGCCGCCGGCAGGTGTCCTTCGACGAGGCCCGCGACATCGCCGAGCGCATCCTCGTTCTCTATCAAGCGGGCCGATTCGACGTCGCGATGATCATCTACAACAGCTTTCGCTCGGCGATGACCCAGATCGTGACCGCACACCAATTGATTCCGTTCCAGACGGCGGCCGCCGGCGAGGAGGTCGCTCTGGCGGGTGCGATCTACGAATTCGAGCCCTCCGAGGAGGAAATCCTCGCTGAGTTGCTGCCGAAGAACCTGGCGGTGCAAATCTATACCGCACTGCTCGAGAACGCGGCGAGCGAGCAGGGTGCGCGGATGACGGCGATGGACAACGCGACCCGCAATGCCGGAGAGATGATCGATCGCCTCACCCTCAACTACAACCGCACGCGTCAGGCGGCCATCACCAAGGAGCTGATCGAGATCATCTCCGGCGCCGAGGCGCTGTGAGGGTCCACACGGGAATTTTGGAGACATGGCCAGAAACAGCATCGGCAAGATCACCCAGGTCATCGGCGCGGTCGTCGACGTCCATTTCGACGGCGAGCTGCCGGAGATCCTGACCGCGCTGCACGTCGATCATGCCGGCCGGACCTTGGTCCTCGAAGTGGCGCAGCAGCTCGGCGAGAGCACCGTGCGCACGGTTGCCATGGATACCACCGACGGGCTGGTGCGCGGCACCCAAGTCGTCGATTCCGGCGGGCCGATTATGATGCCGGTGGGTCCCGAGACGCTCGGCCGAATCCTCAACGTCATCGGCGAGCCGGTCGATGAAAGGGGCCCGGTGCAGACCAACCGGCGCTTACCGATCCATAGGTCCGCACCCGAATTCATCGACCAGTCGACCGAGGCGGAGATCCTGATCACCGGGATCAAGGTCGTCGATCTCCTCACACCTTACGCCAAGGGCGGCAAGATCGGGCTGTTCGGCGGCGCCGGGGTCGGCAAGACCGTGATCATCATGGAGCTGATCAACAACATCGCCAAGGCGCATGGCGGCTATTCGGTCTTCGCCGGGGTTGGCGAGCGCACCCGCGAGGGCAACGACCTCTATCACGAGATGATGGAATCGGGGGTCATCAATATCAATGGACCAGGCTCCAAGGCGGCACTCGTTTATGGCCAAATGAATGAGCCGCCGGGCGCGCGCGCTCGGGTCGGCCTGTCTGGCCTCACCCTGGCCGAATACTTCCGCGACGAGGAAGGCCAGGACGTGCTGTTCTTTGTCGACAACATCTTCCGTTTCACTCAGGCGGGCTCGGAAGTATCAGCGCTGTTGGGGCGCATCCCCTCGGCGGTCGGCTATCAGCCGACCCTGGCGACCGATATGGGCGCGTTGCAGGAGCGCATCACCACGACGCAAAAGGGGTCGATCACTTCGGTGCAGGCGATCTATGTTCCGGCCGACGATCTGACGGACCCGGCGCCCGCCACCTCCTTCGCGCATCTCGACGCGACGACGGTGCTGTCGCGGCAGATCGCCGAGCTCGGCATCTACCCGGCGGTCGATCCGCTCGATTCGACCTCGCGCATGCTCGACCCGCGCGTCGTCGGCGAGGAGCATTATCAGGTGGCGCGGCAGGTGCAGCAGATACTGCAGCGCTACAAGGCGCTCCAGGACATCATCGCGATCCTCGGCATGGACGAGCTCTCCGAGGAGGACAAGGTCGCCGTCGCGCGCGCGCGCAAAATCGAGCGGTTCCTGTCGCAGCCGTTCCACGTCGCCGAGGTGTTCACCGGCTCGCCCGGCGTGCTGGTCAGCCTCGAGGACACCATCAAGGGCTTCAAGGGCCTGTGCGAGGGCCAATACGACCACCTGCCGGAAGCCGCCTTCTACATGGTGGGCACGATCGAGCAGGCGGTCGACAAGGGCAAGAAGCTCGCGGAAGCGGCGTGAGCTTGCGTTGAGGAATCGGCATGCCTGACCCGTTTCGCTTCGACTTGGTTTCTCCCGAGAGCATGGTGTTCTCGGGCGAGGTCGAGCAGGTCGACGTCCCGGGTGCCGAAGGCGATTTCGGCGTCCTCGCCC
>DATNKF010000253.1:0-2412 GCA_035603555.1 Allostellaceae bacterium | reverse complement strand
CGCTAATGCCCTATTTGACTTAAACCCGTCTCAAGTGGATATGCTGCGGTGATGGAAGAGATTTATTGCTTTGCCGGCAACCCGCTCGACCGTGTCAGCGAGCGCCGGCGGGACGCTGGCTGGATTTCCTCCCTGCTCGACGAGCCCAGCACCAGGCTGATCCCGCTGCGCGACTTGAAGCCGCCGATCCACAACAGCGGCGAAACGACGCTCGACTGGCAGCCGGTCGCTCCGTGGCGCGAGGCGATCGCGGCGGGGGCAACCCTGGTCCTTCTCGGCATCGCCGAGGGGCGAGCCCATTTCGCGCTCGATGCGACGGGCACCGACCTGCTGCCCGACCCGACAATCGAGAACCTCGATGTCCGCACCCTGGCTCCGCTGATCGCTGAGTCCGAGGCGGCGATCCTGGCCGAGGCGCGCTCTGTCGTCGATTGGCACGCGCGGCACCGCTTTTGCGCGCAATGCGGGACGCCGAGCGAGGTGGCTGCCGGTGGCTGGACGCGACACTGCCCCGCCTGCAAGGCGCATCATTTTCCGCGCGTCGACCCGGTCGTGATCATGCTCGCGGTCCGGGGCGAGCGCGCCTTGCTCGGCCGCGGGCGCCGCCGTGCCGGCGCCCGGTTTTCCTGCCTTGCAGGATTCATGGAGCCGGGCGAGACGTTGGAGGACGCCGTCCGTCGCGAGGTCCGCGAGGAATCCGGCATCCGCTGTGGGCGCGTCCGCTACCTCGCCTCGCAGCCCTGGCCGTTCCCGTCGACCTTGATGATGGGCTTTCTCGCCGAGGCGCTGACCGAGGAAATTACGGTCGACCCAGAAGAGCTTGTCGAAGCGCGCTGGTTCGATCGCGACGAGATCCGCGACATGGTCACCCGCGCCGCCGCCGGCGACCCCGACCCGGCGACGACGGTGCCGTCGCTGCCAGGGCCGGTCGCCATCGCCCACCAGATCTGCCGCCGCTGGGCCAACGGCCTCGACAGCGTCTAGGTGCGGGCGAGCTTGCGCTCGGCCAAGCGGGCGAAGAGGCTGGCACCAAGCGGCAGGATCGCGTCGTTGAAATCGTAGCCGGGGTTATGAACCTGGCAGCCGCCTAGCTTGTCGCCGTTGCCGATGCGGATATAGGCGCCGGGCGTGCAGTTGAGCATATAGGAGAAGTCTTCCGAAGCCATGATCAGGGCGCTGTCGCGGTCGACGTTGCTGGCCCCAACGAGCTCGGCAGCAGCGTCGGGAATGAAGCCTGCTTCGGCCGCGTCGTTGACCAACGGTAAGGCCACAACCCGGAAACCGACCTCGGCGGTCGCGCCGAACCCGCTGGCCACGCCGCGCGCAATCCGCCCCATGTTGCGCTCGATCAGCGCCAAGTTCTCGTTGTCGAAGGCCCGCACTGTCCCCCCGATCACTGCGCGCTCCGGGATTACGTTATAAGCGTCACCGGCCTGAAACCGGGTCACGCTGACGACCGCCGTATCGACGGGCCGAACGTTGCGCGACACGATGGTCTGCAGCGCCGTAGCGATGTGGCTCGCCACAATCACCGGATCGATGCCCGCTTGGGGAGAAGCCCCATGGGCACCCCGACCGACCACGGTGATGTCGAAAAAGGCGCCGCCGGCCATCATCGGGCCCGTGCGGATGGCAAACCTGCCGACGGCAAGCATCGGCGCATTGTGCATGCCGAATACGGCGTCGCACGGGAAGCGGTCGAACACCCCCTCCTTGACCATCGCCTCGGCGCCGCCGAGCCCCTCTTCCGCCGGTTGGAAAATGAAATTGACCGTTCCGTCGAAATCGCGCGTCTCGGCGAGATAGCGGGCGGCACCGAGCAACATCGTGGTGTGGCCGTCGTGGCCGCAGGCGTGCATTCGCCCGTCGTGGCGCGAACGGTAGTCGAAGCTGTTGGCCTCATGGATCGGCAGGGCGTCCATATCGGCCCGCAGACCGACCGAGCGCGGCGAATCGCCGGCTCGCAACCGCCCGACGACGCCCGTCTTGCCGATACCACGATAGACCTCGCAGCCAAACTCGGCGAGCTTCGCCGCAACCAAATCGGAAGTGCGCTGCTCCTCGAAGCCGAGTTCCGGATGAGCGTGAATGTCGCGCCGCCAGCTCGTCAGGTCGTCGTGAATTTGCGCAATGCGGTCAATGATCTGCATATTGGGTCCGCTAACGGTTACAACCTGTCGGGCGTCTGCCGCCAACAGTAAGCGCCGCAAACCGCTAATGTCGAGCAGCTCAAACGGAACCAAGCGGATCGCGATCGTCACCGGGGCGAGTTCGGGTATCGGGCTCCACACCGTGCTCGGCCTCGTCCGCGCCGGAATGCGGGTCGTCATGGTCGGTCGCGACCGCCCCCGGACCGAGGCGGCACGACGATTTGTCCGCGAGCATTCCGGCTCCGATGGAATCGACATCCTG
>DATNKF010000252.1:0-4180 GCA_035603555.1 Allostellaceae bacterium | reverse complement strand
CCGTTCTCGGTCGACGCCAACCTGCTGCACGTCTCAGCCGAGGGCAAGGTGCTCGAGGATCCGTGGGTCGAACCCGAGGAATTCGTCTTCAGCCGCACCGTCGCCCCTGAAGCGGCGCCCGATGCACCGCAATATGTGGAGATTGCCTTCGAGCGCGGCGACCCGATCGCGGTCGACGGCGAGGCTCTCTCCCCGGCGGCATTGCTGACCCGACTGAACGAGATCGGCGGCAAGCACGGGGTCGGCCGGCTCGATCTCGTCGAGAACCGCTTTGTCGGCATGAAATCGCGCGGTGTCTACGAGACGCCGGGCGGCACGATCCTGCAGGCGGCGCATCGCGGGATCGAGAGCCTGACCCTCGACCGCGGTGCAGCACATCTGAAGGACGAGCTGATGCCGCGTTACGCCGAGCTGATCTACAACGGCTTCTGGTTCGCGCCCGAGCGCGAGATGCTCCAGGCGCTGATCGACAAGAGCCAGGAGAATGTCGAGGGGGTCGTGTGCCTCAAGCTCTACAAGGGCTCGGCCGGTATCGTCGGCCGGCGGTCGCCCAAGAGCCTCTACAGCCTCGGCCACGTCACCTTCGAGGAGGACGCGGTCTACGACCAGCGCGACGCCGAGGGCTTCATCAGGCTCAATGCGCTGCGCCTGCGTCTCGCCGCGCGGCGGAAAAACGCGTGAGGCAGCGCCTTCGTCAGCGCAAGTGGCGTTGCGCTTCGAGCCAGCCCACCATGATCCGGTTGAAAGTGTTGGGGTGCTCGACATTGGGGAAATGGCGGGCGTTGGGGATCTCCTCGTAGCGGCCGCCGGGAACGAGCCCGGCAAGGCGCCGGTTCTCGCTTGGGGGCGTGCCGGGATCCTCGGCGCCGCATACCACGAGGGTCGGGACGCGCAGCCCGGAGAGCTGGGCCGTGAAGTCGAAATTCATGATCGCCGCAGAGCAGCCGAGATATCCGGCCGGTGTGGTTGCCGCGACGGTGTCGCGGATCTGCTTCCACCGACCCGGCTTCCTCGGCTTGAACGCATCGGTGAACCAGCGCTCCACCGTACTGTCGGCAAGCGGCTCGAGGGAGTTCGCTTGGCGCACCGTGCTCATCCGCTCGTCCCACATCGCTGCGGCACTGGCCGGGCTTGCGGGCAGGGTGTCGCTCCACAGTGCCGATATCAGCTTGGCGCCGTGCTCGAGCGCGAAGGCCTGGCCAATCATTCCGCCGATCGACAGGCCGATATAGTGCACGCGCGGGAGTGCCAGCGCGTCGAGCACCGCAGCGACATCGTCGGCGAGCGCCTTCATCGTATAGTCGCCGGCGACCGGGTCGCTGCCGCCATGCCCGCGCATGTCGAGGCGCAACACCCGGAACCCGGCTTGCAGCAGCGGCGGCATCTGCTCGGCCCACATTCCGCTATCGGAAGCCAGCGAATGGGTGATGCAGACGGCCGGCCCGTCCTCGGGTCCGACGAGATCGTAATAGAGACGACGTCCCGCAAACCGCAACAGCATGGCAATCCTCCAGATCCGATAGGCGGCGACCGAGCTTACTACGGAACCACGATCGGAAGCCCGGTAATGATCGGGTGAGCGAGGTAGAGGACGGCGTAGAGCAAGAGGCCGGCGGCGACGCGAAGCAAGCTGACGTCGCGCCAGCGCAGGCGGGTGCGTCCCGCGATGAGAGCCGCAAACGGCAGGTTCGAGGTGGCTTCAGCCAGGCGCGGCCAGTTGCTGCCGAGGGCGAGCTGCTTCTTGCGGTCGATCAGGACCGTGCCGCCGAGGGCCAAGCCAGCGATCGCGCCGAAGAACAGCACCGAGGCCGCATCGCCGTTGGCGACGACATGGCTGATCGCCCACAGCCCGATTGCCCACATCACCGGGTGCCGGGTCACACGCAGAAGGCCCGGGGCCGGATCGTCGGCCCCGGCGGAGCGCTCCATGCCGACGGCCGTCGGATTGGGGGTCGAGTAGCCGGCGACGAGGAGGATCGTGGCGAGCGGCATGACCAATACGGGGACGAGCGCGGTCCATCGCTGCCGCGGCCACAGCACGATTGTCGGTGCGCCGGCATAAGCCGACACAAACCAGGCGAAGATCACCAATGCGGTCACCGAATAGACGGCGAGAAAGCCGCGCTCGCCGAGTTGGTCGCGCAGCGATCCGCGCAACCACGTGCTCGACAGCAAAACATGCGATCCGCAAAAGGCGACCGCGGCGATGATCAGCGAGAGCAGCTCCCGGACCATGCAGCGGCCGTCTCACAAGCCCGGCAGGCTTGCGATCTCGGCCGATAGCTTGGCGATCAGCTGGCCCGGATCGCCGGTCACGCGCACGGTCTTGTTCCGGCTCGCCGCACCGGCGACGATCGAAAGATTGCGGCGCGGCAAATGCCAAGCCCGCGCGAGGAGCTGCAGCAGCGCCTCGTTGGCGCGCCCGTCTCGGGCCGGCGCGGTGACCGAAGCCTTGAGCGCCCGCCCGCCACGGGCCGCAGCCGCCGTGCCGAGCAGACGATCGGATTTGGCCCGCGGCGACAATCGGACCGCCACGTGCAAGGCGTCCGCCGTCTTAATGACCGGTCCGTCAAAAGAGGAGCGGGGCAATGTCGTAGACCAAGAGACGCTGCAGGAACACAAGCAGCAGAATTAAGATGACCGGCGAGATGTCGATCCCGCCGAGATCGGGGAGGAAAGACCGGATCGGCCGCAGCGCCGGCTCGGTCACCCGCCACAGCATGTCCCCCACCATCGCTACCACGCGATTATACCGATTGACGATGCCGAAGGCCAGGAGCCAACTCAGCACCGCCTGGGCGATAAGCAGCCAAATATAGATTTCGATCAGCGTGCTGATCAGCCATAGCAACGCATTCATATTGCTTACCGTTCCAAACCATGCCGCGCGACCGTACCTTTAACAGCACATTGCCGCAAGCAACCGACTGGTAGTACCGAAGTAGCCGCCTTGACACTCGGCGGACCCCCGCCCATAGTTCACCACGCTCGAAAAAGCTTCGAAATCTGTTCGATGGGGCCGTAGCTCAGCTGGGAGAGCGTCGCGTTCGCAATGCGAAGGTCAGGGGTTCGATCCCCCTCGGCTCCACCAATCCGCTTCATCCGCTCAGGTCCCGACCGTCTTTTCGGTCTTGGCAGCCGCGATCCGCCGGCGCGCATTTTCGCGTTCGAGAGCGCCTCGAATGGCTGCTGCGAGCGCCTCGCGGTGGTACGGTTTGGCGATCAATGTGAAATCCTCGTCCACCACGCGCGATCCCCACTGGGTATAGCCCGTCGCTAGCACGACCGGAAGCCCGGGGCGCTCTTTCCGCAATGTCCGGCCCAGCTCGAGACCGCTCATCCCGCCCGGCATGACGACATCGGACAACACCAGATCGATCGTCGGATCCTGCTCGATCAGGGCCAATGCGGCATGGCCGTCTCTCGCCTCGACAGCCGGATAGCCGATGTCCCGCAATACCTCGATCGTCACACGGGCGACGTCGGCCTCATCCTCGACAACGAGAATGCGCCCGGACAGCGCCAAGGGCGCAGCGGTTACATGAGACGCCGCCGCAGCGGGCTCCTCCACCGCGCGAGGCAGAAAAAGCGTGATCGAGGTGCCCTTGCCCACTGCGCTCACGATCGACGCAGCACCACCGCTCTGCTTGGCGAAGCCGTAGACCTGGGAGAGGCCGAGCCCCGATCCCAACCCGATCTCCTTTGTCGTGAAATAGGGCTCAAAAGCCTGGGCCAGCACTTCCGGCGCCATCCCCGCGCCGGTGTCGGAGAGTGTTACTGCGACGAAATCGCCCGCCAAACCCTCGCCGGCCGCATCACCGGCATCAAGAGAAACGTTGCGCGCCTCGACCCAAAACCCCCCGCCCTCCGCCATGGCGTCGCGCGCATTCACCGCGATATTGAGCAGCGCCAGATCGAATTCGGCGAGATCGACCGACACCGGCCACGTCTGCTCCGGGATCTTCACGGTCACCTCGATGTCGGCTCGAAGCGACGGCGACAGCATGTCGGATATATCCTGGACGCGGTGCCGCAAGTCTATCGGCTCGGGCCGGAGCATCTGGCGGCGCGAAAAGGCCAGCAGCTGCCGGGTCAGGCGCTCACCGCGCTCGGCGGCTTGCGTTATGGCAGTGAGGCGCCGGCGCACAGCATCGTCCGGCACGGCATCGTTCAACATCGC
>DATNKF010000251.1:0-3949 GCA_035603555.1 Allostellaceae bacterium | reverse complement strand
AACGGCTCATACATCGGGTCGCTGATCATCTTTTTGCCGTGATACGGGTTGGGCCGCAGGAAGCCGCCGCGCATCTCGAGGGCTTCGCGAGCATAGCGCATCTCCTCGATCGCGAGCTCGACCGACTGCATCGGCAGCATGGCGACCCCGAACAGCCGGTCGGGGTAGGGCTTGCAGTAATCGGCGAGCCAGCGGTTGTAGGCGCGGCACATCCCGGCCGCGAGCCCGGGGTCCGCGACGGCGCCGGCAAAGAGGCCGAGGCTCGGGTAGAGGAAAGCGGCGTCGATCCCGTCGGCGTCCATGTCGGCAATGCGGGCGTGTGGGTCGAACCCGCCCTTCTTCCCTTCGGAATATTTGAGGCTGTCGGGCTTGACGGCACCCTGCCGGACGCCGACCGAGCCGAGGCTGCCGATTCCCCGCGGGTTGCCCAGCAGTTTGCCCTCGACGCTGAGGCGCTCCTTGCCGTTCTCGTCAATGACAAACCGCGGCCGGCGCTCGCGATATTCGGGATCGATATATTTGTCCCAGAGATCGAGCGGTTCGAGGATGTGGCCATCGGCGTCGATGGCGTTGTAGGCGCGTGCCATGACTTGTCTCCTTCGGATGCGGCAACGCGATGATCCTAGTTGACGCGCGACGTCGATGCCAAGTCAGGCGCGCGGCGCAGTGCCCAAAGGCCGACGTATCATGTAGGATGAGCCGATTGCCCACGTGGTCCGCGTGCGCCCCATAAGACGCTGGGAGCTTAGGAATGACCGACACGCCAGAGTATTCGCCGCCCAAGGTCTGGGTTTGGGACAAGCCGAGCGGCGGCAGGTTCGCGAACATCAACCGCCCGATCGCGGGTCCCACGCACCAGAAGGACTTGCCGGTCGGCCGCCACCCGCTGCAGCTGTATTCGCTGGGCACACCGAATGGCGTGAAGGTCACGGTAATGCTCGAAGAGCTCCTGGCTCTTGGCCATAGCGGCGCGGAATACGATGCTTGGCTGATCCGGATCGGCGAGGGTGATCAGTTCGGCAGCGGCTTTGTGGCGGTGAACCCGAACTCCAAGATCCCGGCGCTGGTGGACCGCAGCGGTCCGACGCCGATCCGCGTCTTCGAGACCGGTGCCATTCTGATGTACCTGGCCGAGAAATTCGGGGAGTTCCTGCCGACGGAGCCCGGCGCGCGCGCCGAATGCCTGTCGTGGCTGTTCTGGCAGATGGGTAGCGCGCCTTACCTGGGCGGGGGATTTGGCCACTTCTACGCCTACGCGCCGACTAAGATCGAATATGCGATCGATCGGTTCGCGATGGAGACGAAGCGCCTGCTCGATGTGCTCGATCGCCGCCTCGCGGAGAGCGAGTATGTCGCCGGCAACACCTACACGATTGCCGACATGGCAATCTTTCCCTGGTATGGCGGGCTGGCCAAGGGCTGGCTGTACGGGACGTCGGCCGAGTTCCTGCAAGTGCAGGATTACAGGAATGTCCAGCGCTGGGCCGACATGCTCCTCGAGCGGCCGGCGGTAAAGCGCGGGCGCATGGTCAACCGCCTCTCCGGCGAGCCCTCGAGCCAGTTGCACGAGCGCCACGATGCCAGCGACTTCGAGACGAAGACGCAGGACAAGCTCGCCGCCGCGAGCTGAGCAAATCGCATGTTAGTGCGGGGCTCGGAGGATTTGATGTCGCGGCCCCGGTCAGCTGAGGATTTCAAGACAATCCGTAGCCGCATGGAGGAGTTGCGGCGGGAGAGGCTACCCGGGCAACCCGCCCCGACAACCAACACCAGCATCGCGGGTCATCGTGGCCCTTGTGCCTGTGGCATGAGCCTGTTCCCCGACGAGTGCGACGGATCGTGCAAGGCGTTTTGAAGCCATCAGGTTGCCATTAGCGCGGTCAGATCAGCGCGGCGAGTTCCGGCTAAAGAGACGGCGCTGTGGGGCCGCGCTTCTCGCCCCGCGATCCCCGTGAGAGATTGGGCCACCGTACTCTGATCGGCGCGGCAAGAAGCCTCGCGGTCGGCTGGAGGCATCGGGCGATCTTGACATGTCGCGCTTGGCGGCCGAGCCGCCGTGGGGGTAAGCTGCCGCACGGCCTATGAAGGAAACCGCCATGATGATCGACATGCATGCCCATTGGAGGCCCGCCGAAATAGCCGACGCCCTGCGTGCCCGTATCAGGGAACCGCGCATTCTGCGCAACCCGGACGGCGTCGAGGTGCTGAAATCCCCGCGGATGGGCGAAGAGCCGGTCGCCCGTGCCTTCGATGACGTCGATTTCCATCTCGGTCGGATGGACCGCCAGGGGGTCGAGGTCAGCGTGCTGTCACTTCTCGGATCGTTCTGCTGGATCGAGTCCCAGCCGCTGGAAGAGGCCGGGCCGTTGTGCCGGAGCGTCAACGACGGGCTTTCCGCGATTTGCCAGGAGCACCCCGGCCGCTTCGCCGCTTACGCGGGGCTGCCCCTGACGGACATTTCCGCGGCCGCCGCCGAGCTCGAACGGGCGCTCGGGCTGCCGGGCATGATCGGCGCGCAGATACCGGGCAACTACTTCCTCACGCGCAAGGACGCCGAAGCGATGCGTCCGCTGCTGGACGTCGCGAACCGCCACCACGCGGCGCTCTTCATTCACCACGGTCCGCGGCCGGGCGACGCTTTCCCCAAGGTCGCGAGCGACACGGATAACGCGCGCCGCCGCAACGGCACGCTTGAGATGCAGGCGAGCCTCTCCTCGGTGATGGTGACACTGTGCCTCACCGACTACCTCGCGGACTACCCCGACGCGATGATCCAGGTCCACAATTTGGGCGGAAACCTTCCCTACGAAGTCGAGCGCATGGACCACCGCTGCCTGCTCGACACGCCGGAGGAGGAGCTGCCGTCGTCGCGCGTCCGCAACGCGAAGGTGTACGTGGATTGCAACTCGTTCGGCCCGCGCGCGATCGAGGCGGCCGTGAGCCTCTACGGCGCCGAGCGCATCGTCTGCGGCACTGACGGTACTGAGTTCGGCTGCGACTGGACCCGGAAGGCGCTCGCCGAAGCGCAGATCGGCGAGGAAGCGCGCGAGCAGATCCTGCACCGCAATGCCGCTGCGATGCTCGCCCGTGTCGTAAGGACCGCGCCGGGCGAAAGAGCCGCCGCCTAATCCTCCGGCGCCCGGCCCCGGTCCTGGTGCGCCGCCGCGGCGCTCGACGTGCGAAAGCCTTCGTCGACCCTGCCGATTGGCTGGCGGTCTGGATAGGGGAGATCCGGCCGACAGCCCTCATGCCGTTCCCTCTCATCTGAGGAGCTTGCGATGCCGGAACCCGAACGCATCGATCGGCGCCGGGCGGCACTGATCGCTTACGATGTTTGCCGGCGCGCGCTAACTACGTCGGATCCCGCACGGAGGACTACGATGCGCCCGGTGCTCGACGCCTGGGTGCAGATGATCGCGGCGGCGCGGGCCGCGGGCGTGCCGGTGATCTACACGACGCCCGTCAGCCGCGCCGATGGCGCCGATGTCGTCATGCTGCCGACCGATCTTTCGGCGGAGACCGGCGTGCCGCCACTCACCAACGCTGTCGAGGGCACGGCAGAGGCCGGCTTCCCCGACGAGATCGCGCCGCGGCCTGAGGATTACGTCTTCCTCAAGCGCCGGCCGAGTGCCTTCTATGGAACGGGCGTCGCCGAGCTCCTGCACATGCTGCGGCGTGACACGGTCATCATCGGCGGCGGCGCCACCAATCGCGGCGTCGAGACGAGCGTCCGCGAGGCCTTCAACCTCGACCTCGCGTCTGTCGTGGTGCGCGAATGCTGCTGGAGCGGTGACGCAGCCGCCCACGCCTACAGCCTCGACAAGGCGATGAAAATGTACGCGCGCATTCGAAGCCTCGACCAGGTCGCGGCAATGCTGCGGGAATGAGCGTCACCTGTGGACGGTCGACGTAGGTCTGCTAAAGGGTCAGATCCCGTCGAACATTGCGC
>DATNKF010000250.1:0-5759 GCA_035603555.1 Allostellaceae bacterium | reverse complement strand
GGATGACCTGTTCGACCGTCCGTTTTATCTATCCCCTTTTTCGGGAGAAGGGATGACATTCTGCATCAGCAGAAAAAGCTGGCGCGTCGCGTTTTCGGCTCTCGTTGTGCTCAGCGCCTGCACGAGCACGCCGACGGTCGTCCGCAATACGGACACCGAGGTTGCCGTTCGCTACGACGGCATCGTCAACAGCCTCGACGATGCGAGGCAGATGGCGGAAAAGACCTGCGCGGCCAGAAACAAGACCGCGCGACTGCGGAGAGTCAGCGACCAGGGCCTCGGTCAGCACTACGGGTACTTCGAATGCGTCTCGGCGACCGGGCTGAACTAACGGTGAAGGCGCACGTCGCGCGCGGTGACTGTTCTATTGCGAACCGTCTTTTCGCGCTCGTTCGATCACCTTGTCGGCCACCGCCTGACCTAGCGCGGCGCCGGCAACGATGTCGCTGCGGTAGTGGATGCCGGCCCAGATGCGCGATTCACGGGCCTCTTCGGCGAGCGCGGCAAGTGCGGCGGCATCGCGCGGAAACAAATAGCCGAGGACGGCGGCGGTCGCGGTAGAAAGACAGCCGTGTGCCGCGGGGTAGCTCGGGTGGTTCGGCGTCGGGAACAGCGTCTTCACCTCCGGGTCGAGCTGGAAGGGGCGAATCGCCCAATAGGCATATTTGCTGTCCCAGCAAGCGATGCCGGCATCGATAGAGGCGATGTTTTGCAGCGCGTAGGCGCGCGCCGCGAAGGGCGGATCATCGTCGAGCCCGTACTCGAGGACGAGGCGGCCGATCTGCCCGCTCCAATATTGGTGAGCCCGCAGACCGCCGGCGGCGTACTCCCAGAAATAGGCCGCGGAATTGGTTTTGGGGGCGCGCTGGAAGTTCTTCAGCTCAGCCAGCTCCGCGGCTTTCTCGGGCGAGTCGTACGCAATCGGAGGAGGCGATCTGAACTCGTTGGGCGAGGTCAGGACCCAGGTCTTCCACGTCGCCATCTGCGGAAGGATCGGGTTGGTCCCGTTCCATTTGCCGGGTTCGGTCGGTACGCTGCCGGTCCACTTGGCGTCGGAGCCGTCGGCTTTGCCGCGCTCGATCACGCGTGCGGCAACCTGACGCCCGAGCTCGAGCCCGGCGCTGATGTCACTGGGGTATTGGAGAGCGGCGAGCAGCTGCGACCGGCCCGCCGCTTCCGCCCGGTCCGCAAAGTATGCGGCACGATCTGGAAACAGATACGAGAGCACCGCCGCGGCGGCTCCCGCCGCGACCGCATGCTCGGCCGGGTAGGATGGGCTGAGCGGGACGGGCAATTCCGTGGTCAGGTCCGGATCGACCTCGCTCGGTCGCTTGCGGTTATAAGCGTATTTGGCGTCCCAAGCGGCGATCATGGCGTCGTAGATAGCGACATGGGTCAAGGCAAAGTCGCGCATCGCGTAGTTCCACGGCAACCCGTTGCGCATGACCTCGCTTAGAGCGATATCGTGCCAGCGGTATGACGGAGGCCCCACGTTCCAGTAGGCGATGAGGTCTCTCGCTGCCGCATCGCGCTTGCCGGCGAGGGCTTTGAGCTCGAGGATTTCCGCGGCGGTCCCGGCATCGTTCGGCGGTGCAGCTACCCGAAATTCGCGGGCTGAGGAGATCACCCAGGTTTTCCAGGTGCCGGTCTTCGGCTCGATCTGATCGCCGGCGGCATGCGCCGTGGCGATGGCAAAGACGAGCATGATTGCGGTGGTTAGTAGTCTCTGCACACTATCCTCCCATTGGCTCCCTCTGAGCTCGCCTCCACCGCGACGGACCTCTTTTCTCACAGCAGCTCGATCCCGTCCGCGACCGCTAATGGTGGAGCAGCACGTCGCGGGCGCGGTTGATCTTGGTCGCGAGATAATCCGAGCCGCCATGGTCGGGGTGCAATTTCACCATCAGTCGGCGATGCGCCTCCTTGATCGCCTCGGCGTCGGCGCCGGGTGCCAAGCCGAGGATGGCGTATGCCTCCTCGGCGGTCATGTCGCCGCCCGCCGGGCGCCCGGAGCCGCCGGGACGCTCGCCGGCGAGCTCATCGCGCCAATCGGGACGAACGCGATCGAGATAGGCTTCGAGAAGGCGCGCGCCCTCCTCATCCTCGGCCCGGCATTCGCGCAACAATGCCAGGAGGTCGGCGCCGCCGAGCTCCTCGACCCGCATGCCGCTGAAGCGGCCGCGCAGGATGGTGCCGGTCATGCTGCCGGTGTCGTGATCGAGCGTCATGCGCAGGAACGGCGTCGCCACAGTCGACGTCTGACCGCCGGCAGGAGTGCGGTAGCGGTCGAGCAGAGCGCGGACGCGCACCAGCAGCGGCATCATCATCGCGACCGGCACCAGGAGCGCCGCGAGCCGCCCGGAGATCGCCAGGGTTGCCACCGCAGCGACCGCAACGACGATCCCGCTTACCTTCAGACCGCGGGCGAGCCGCGCCGGATCGGCATTGACGAACAGATAGACGAGCAGCAGAAGGCCGCCGAGAATCGCGAACCCGCCGATAAGGTAGAGCATCGCCGCCGCTCAGCTGCGCAGCTGCGAGGTGAGCCGCAACACCTCGCCGCCCTTCTTCTCGCTATAGGCGGTGAGGGCACGATAGCCGCCGGCGGCGTATACGGCGACGGCGCCGAGCAGTTCCTTCAGGCGATCGGCGCTGGCGAGGTCGAAACTGAGATAGGCGCCGCGCGATAGGCTCGCGATCTGCTTGAAGGCTGCTGCCGCGACCCGGTCGCGGCCCTCGTGAAAAAGAAAGACCGGCACGCCGAGAAGGCCCAGCTCGCCGGCGTGGCGGCACAGCCGGTCGACCTTTTCCTCCATCGCATCACCGACAAAGACGAGCGCGTTGACCTTGCGCCGGCGGGTCTCGGCGATGGCGTGGAGCAGCACGCGCTCGATCTGGGTCTCGCCGCCGACGCAGAAGACCGAGCGCATGACGCGGTGCAGGTCGGCGGCGGTCGTCATCCACCGGCTCGCCTTGCATTCCGAAAAGCCGCGGTAATAGACGAGCTGGATCTCGAGCCCGCCGAGAGCCGCCGTCGCCTCGAACATCTCGCCCTGGATCCGGCAAGCGCGGTCCCAGGTCGGCTCGCGGCTCGCGGTCGCGTCGAGCGCGAAGATCAGCCGGCCGCGCCCGCCGCCCGTATGCGCCACCGGCGCCCGTTTCAGCTTATCCAGAAAGTCAGCGACTTCGGCCGAGTGCCGCTCGGTGGGAAGCCGGTTCTTGTCTTCGCTCATCGCCTCCTCACGCCGGCTTGAGCCAGATCGAGGTATCGTGGAAGACCGCGCCGCCACGCGGCAGACCGGGATCGGCGCTCGTCAACAGATTGATCCCGATACCCTCCTCGAATGCATGATTGGGCCACAGCCCTTCGACGATGACCACCCGCTTTTGCATGCCCTCAAAGCCCTGCGCATGGAGGACCAGGCTGCCGCGCCGGTTGCTGATGCGCACCTGGTCGCCATCATCGAGCCCGAGCCGCGCCAGCGCCTCGGGATGGACCAGCGCCGTCGGCCGGCCCTCGCGGGCGAGGCTCGACGGCGTATTGTTGAAGGTGGTGTTGAGGAACGAGCGCGAGGGTGCGGCAACCAAGCGAAAGGGCCGCTCGGGATCGCCGTCGTCGATCACCGCAACATGGTCGGGAAACGCCGGAAGCCGCGCGAAAGTGGGTCCGATCGCCGACCAATCGGCCCGGAAATGAAATTTCCCGTCGGCATGGGCGAAGCCGTCGAGAAAATGGCCGGTCGCGAAAGGCGGGCAGCAATCGAGCCGACCGTCTTCCGGGAAATGCTCGAGATCGGGCAGCCCGCTCATCCGCAAGGTCCGGTCGATCAGCCCCAAGGCACTCATGGCAAAACCCGGGTGGTCTGCGCCGAGGCGTTGGGCGAGCCCGCAGATCACGTCATGGTTCGAGCGGCATTCGCCATGGGCCGGCAGTACCGCGCGGCCGAGCTGCAGATAGGTGTGAGCGCCGCCGAGGTAGATGTCGTCATGCTCGAGGAAGGTCGTCGCCGGCAACACGATGTCGGCCATTGCCGCAGTTTCGGTCATGAACTGCTCGTGGACGCAGACGAAGAGATCGGAACGCGCAAAGCCGCGGCTGACGAGCCCCGATTCCGGGGCGACGACCATCGGGTTGGTGTTCTGGATCAATAACGCCGAAACCGGCGGTCCGTTGCCGAGATCGCGCCGGTCGCCGGTCAGCACCGCACCGATCCGCGACTGGTCGAGGATCCGTGTGGCGGGATCGAGCAGATCGAGGCCCTCGATCAGGGTGCGGTCGAGTTCGACAAGTCCAAGGTTCGAATAGAGGGCGCCACCGCCTTCATAGGCCCAGGCGCCGGTCACCGCCGGCAGGCAGCTGACGGCGAAGAGTTGGGCGGCTCCATTGCGCGACCGTGAAAACCCGTAGCCGACCCGGATGTAGCTCCGCTTGGTGCGGCCGTAGAGCCGGGCGAACCCGACGATCTCGTCCTCCGAGAGCCCGGTGATGCCCGCCGCCCAGGCCGGGACGCGGGTCGCGAGATGGGCTTCGAGCCCTGCCGGATCGTCGGTGAAGCGCGCCATATAGACACGATCGGCGTAGCCTTCCTTGAGGAGGACGTGCATGACCGCGCAGGCCAGCGCCCCGTCGGTCCCGGGGAGCGGCGCCAGGTGGAGATCGGCCTGCTCGGCGGTGGCGGTGCGGTAGGGATCGACGACGACCAGCCGGGCGCCGCGTTCTCGGCGCGCCGCTGCGATATGGGTCATCACATTGACCTGGGTCGCGGCCGGGTTGCCGCCCCAGACGACGATCAGATCGGATTTGGCGATCTCGCGCCCGTCGACCCCGCGCTTGACCCCGACCCCGGCGAGCCAGCCGGCGTCGGAAAGCGCATTGCAGATCGTCAGATCCTCGCGCGAATAGCGCATCGCGTGGCGCAGCCGGTTGATGCCGTCGCGCTGCACCAGCCCCATCGTCCCGGCATAGTAATAGGGCCACACGCTCTCCGAGCCGTAGCGCTGGGCGGCACATGTCAAGCGCTCGGCGATCTCGTCGAGTGCGGCATCCCACGAGATCGGCCTGAAGGCGTCGTGGCCGGCACCTTTCTCGCCGACCCGGCGCAGCGCCTGGGAAAGGCGGTCCGGGTGGTGCTGGCGCTCGACATAGCGGGCGACCTTGGCGCAGACGACACCCCGGGTATAGGCCTGCGCCGCCGCCCCCCTGACCCGCCCGATACGGCGCCCGCCGAGGCGCTCGACCGCGAGCGCGCAGGCGCTCGGGCAATCGTGCGGGCAGACACTGGGAACGATGTCGAGCGGCACGGGTCGCCTGCATCCAAGGGTTCGCCAAAGAATATAAGGATGCGGCCGCCGGGTCGATATCGGTGAGAGGGCGCCGCTCTATGCCAAGACCGCAATCAAAGGTTTTACGAGCATCGCCCGTTGCGAAAATATACTGCGAATCTACAGCAAACCTCGCCTAGAGATTGAATTGACCGCCCAGTCCGGTGCCGAACATTCCGGGCATTTGCGCGGGCTGAGCGGCGTGCTCGTCCTCGACGATCTTCAGGCGCCGTTCGAAGTCGCTGGTCTCGATCGCCCGGACGAAGGTGTCGACCACCGCCGCTATCGTCGCCGCCTCGCCCGGCGTGATAACGCCCGCGGCGAGTGCGGAGGTGACCGCCTTCATCGCGGGGGCGATGTCGGCAGCACTCTCGATCGGCGGCAAGGCGAACTTGACCGTCCGTTCGCGGCAGGGCGGCAGGATGCGTTCGATACAG
>DATNKF010000249.1:0-2050 GCA_035603555.1 Allostellaceae bacterium | reverse complement strand
TCGGCGGCCTGCGTCTCGGCGATCGACGCCTTCACCTGCGCGATCGACGCTTCGGCTTTCGCGATCGTCGAAGTGTTTTGCGCGAGCTGAATCCGGAGCATAGTGCCGTCGAGGCGGGCGAGCACCTGGCCTTGTTCGACGTGATCGCCGACGTCGGCCAGGATCTCGACAATACGTAGCCCGTCGAACTCGGCACCGACGACAATCTCCTCTCGGGCCACCAGGGATCCGGTAACCGCGAGCGTCTCGGTTATCGAATGTCGTTCGGCCCGGGCGAGCGTCGTGGCAATCGGTGCGGCGCCCAAGGGCCCGTCCGTGTCCCGTCTTGGGTTGGGGAGTTGCGTTGCGACCGCCTCGATCTGCTGACGCTCCGCGCCGATCACAGCGAAGATGTAAACGCAGACTGTGACGACGACCATTAGGAGGGCGATCCAAGCGAGCCTCAACGACGGCTTTTTCACCCCACTACCTTCCTTTGGATCCGTCCTAGCGGAGCGGCATGGCATCCGAACGTGACAGCCAGCGTCAGCATCGACGACCGCAGGCTTTCCGCAGGAAGTACGGAGGAGACCATCGAAGCATCGGGGCGGATCAAATCGTTCTCGACATCGCACGTACCGAACCGGTGTCCACGTCGACAGCCTGGCGGCTTGCACCCTCCCCCGGAGTGCCGACAGAGCCGAGCCCGCGACGTGTATTTCCGTGAGAGCTCGCCGCCGTCCCGCCGGCCGCAAGGTCTTCGACCAGTTCCGCAATCTCGTCAGGAGCGTTGTGGCGGGCGAATGCGGTGCGCAGCGCCTGCGCGCGCTGTCGATACTGCGGCTTCGTGAGTACGGCGCGGACCGCCTCGCGAATCTGCGAGGCCGATGGCCGGCCGGTGCCGAGATTGATGCCGGCGCCCGCCCACGCGACCCGCGCGGCTATTTCCGGTTTTTCCTCGCTATCCCCGGCAACGACCAACGGCACACCGAGACTGAGCGCGTAATTGACGGCGCCATAACCGCCATTGGTCACCATGACACTCACTTTCGGGAGCAGGCGGTCGAACGGCAAGAATGTCGCCGCCTTCGCATTGGGCGGCAACGCCACGGGGATCGATTCGACGGGTGGGCCGCCGGTGCTTGCGATCACCGTCAGATCCTCGTTCGCCAGGGCTGTCAGGGTTGGCCCGACAAGCTGCCCAAGATCGTCGTTTGCGAGAGTGCCCTGGGTGACGAGCACGATCGAGCCGGCTTTTTCGACGCCGTCCCACCAAAGCGGCGGGTGGAAGTCCGTGGATGGCGGCGGCAGCAGTGGTCCGACGAAGCGGATGCTGTCGGGCATTTTTCCGCGCGGATATTCGAATGCCTCGGCCGTGAGCTGCAAATACAGATCAGGCAGCGTAATCATGCTGTCGAAAAGAAATGCCGGTAGAGGGCGCGATCCGTGCTTCGCGAGGATGTCGTTGAAGTATTGCTGCGCGGAGCCGAAGATCGCTCGCTGTAAATGGTTGTTCATCACAACATTGCGCGCGCGGTCCTCCGGCGTGAGCGGCGGCGGAAGCGCTGTGCCGAAGAATGCGGTGTCCGCGCTCGACAGGGCGAGAGCCGTGATCCCGAGCGCGACGATCGGAACTCTTTCTTCCGGTGGTCCGAGCAGAAGCGGAAAGGTCCCACAGAACATCGTATCGACAATGATCGCATCCATTGGGAACTCGCGGCGGATGTCGCGTATGCCGGCGCTCTGATGCGGTATTGCATCGGCAAAGATGTGCTTCAATCCGAAGCAGAACTGGGCGGGGCCATGTGCGATCTTGCGGCGTTCGGGAAAGCGCTCGTCGAGTTGCCGATAGTCGATGTCGATTTCCGGGCGGAACGCGACGAATCGCGCGCCGGTCGCCTCCACTCGCTCCCTGAACACGCTCCCGGTATACACGACGACCTCGTGGCCGCGGCTAACGAGGTGTTGGGAAACGGCCAACAAGGGGAAGACGTGACCGGGTACCGAGGTAGCGGCGATGAGAAACCGCGCCATGTTTTGCTCTCCTTATCCCTAACCCACTAACCAACTC
>DATNKF010000248.1:0-2216 GCA_035603555.1 Allostellaceae bacterium | reverse complement strand
TCCTAGGCCGCTGCGCCCTTGCCGATCCGGGCTCACCCGCAAATAGCTGACGAGTTTCCCGGTTGCCATCGCGTCAATGCCTTGGTTGTTAAATCACGGACTTCGCACAGCCGGCTCGCGCCATTGGCCGAGACGAGGCCGAGACCCGGAGCGTAGCCCGGCGGCGATGCGCGGCCCGCGGCGGAGGTCGCGGACGCCTTCCATTGCCACGGGGCCGCCTGGCGCCGAGCCAACGCCCCGGCATGTGAGCCTCGGCGAGCTCAAGGTGATGGCGGCCATCGAGCACTGCCGCTTGGCGGCCCTCGGTGGCCATGTCTAGCGCTGTGAGGATTACGGCCACAGCCGGATCGCCTACAACTCGTGCTGCAACCGTCATTGCCCGAAGTGCCAGGGCGCGCGGCGGCACAGGACCGGCTCGGTGCCCGCGCGGCCGATCTGCTGCCGGTCGGCTACTTCCACCTATTCTCCACGCCGCCGGCCGAGATTGCCGGAATCGCCTATCAGAACAAGGCGGCGGTCTACGACCTGCTGTTCCGCGCGGTAGCCGAGACGCTGCTTACCACGCCGCCGATCCCAAGCACCTCGGTGCCCGCATCGGCGCCGTCGCCGTGCTCCGTAGCTGGGGTTCGGCGATGACGCACCGTGGGGCACTGACTGGACACGCGCGGTCAAATTGCTGACCTACAAGAGGGGGTCGAGGCGTTCCGCGTTACAGACCGGCTGTCCGATGGCGATCGCGCCAAGTTGATGGGCGGCACCCTGAGCCGCATTTACGACTGGTTGCCGTCGAAGGCCTGAGCGCCGACCCTGAACGCGATCCTCGTCCGCGCCGACGAGGTCGTTGAATGAGACGATAGCGCGTTCACTGATGCGAACGGCGGGTTTCCACCTGTCCACCGTGAGCCGCTGCGCAATCATCTCGCCGCGCATCGCATCTCGCGTGAGCTTGACCGGTACTCCTCGATCGAACAGATGCGGGGCTCCCGCGAGGAGGTCACGGAGAGCACGTACGTAGCAGGCAGGTCGCCGTCGCACACTATCAGGTTTATTATCCCGCCAGGGGGAACCTCAGTCCCGTTGGCGCTCCGCAGGGCGGTCGCGGCGGAAGCTTGGTGCCGAGCCGAGCGTTCGGGGGCTAAACTTATCCGCCGCGATAGCGACGCTTACCGGGGAGCCCAATCCCGGTAGGGGACGCCAGCGATCACAACGAATTAGCAGCGGCCGGACCGGCTTTGGGCGTCATATACGCACAATATACGGAATGTTTGCGCCAGAACGGGGGCGGAAGTTGGCCGGCAACGGCGGAGGATGTCCGGTCAGCCAAGCGCGGCGGGTCCCATCATCATTCGCCGCCCTTATGTGGCCGGACCACCGGTGCTGCGCATTCCTCTCGCGCTACGGCGTTGGTTTAGGTTGAGCGTCGGTCGCGAACCGATTGGGCCGCGGGCACTTTGGCGCCGAGCGTGTCATTGAGTTCGAGCGCGCCGCGAAGGATCGTGAAGCGCTCCTGCATCCTCGCGTCGTCCTCGGTGAGATTGCGCACCATGCAGCAATACTCGAGCGACAGCCCGTTGGGATCTTTGAAGTAGATCGACTGAGCCCAGCCGTGATCGACGATGTCGGTCGTCTCGACGCCCTTGGCGCGCAGCTCGTCGCGCTTCTCCGCCAGCGCCGCCGCCGAACCGGCCTCGAAGGCAAAATGATAGAAGCCGGCGGGAACGCCGAGCCCGCGGTTAATCCCCGCATCGTATTTTGCCGGCACGTCCGGAACGCCCTGCGGTTCCAGAAAGGCGATGAGCTGATCGCGCCCGACATCGAAAAAGATATGTCGAAGGCGCCCGCCCTCTTTGACCTTTATCGTGTCGGCGACGACCGGTTTGAACCCCAGAACGACCTCGTAAAACTCACGGGTCTTGTCAAGGTCGAGGGTCGAGAGGCCAATGTGGGAAAATCCTCTGTGACTCATTTCTGTTACTCCTCGCGTCAAGATTTCTGATGTCCGCCGTTAGACGCCCAATAGCGGATGACCAATAAGCCGGACGGCATATTTGTCTGTAAGCGCCACCAGGTCCAGTTGATCGCCACTGGTAGCGATCAATCGCAAAACCTCCTCCACGCCGCCCGGCGTGGCCGTGATCACCAAACGAATTGGAGTATCGGTGGGATTTCCCCAAGCATGCGGGATACCCCGAGCGAGACTAACCACCGTTCCTGCC
>DATNKF010000247.1:0-3555 GCA_035603555.1 Allostellaceae bacterium | reverse complement strand
GTTGCCGTGCCGGGTGAGCACGGGGTCGCCTGCAGCATCGGGGGGAACCGAGACGAGGAGATGGGTGACCCCATCGAGCACCCTCGCGTCGACGGGCTGCTCGCGGTCGAAGAGAGTGGCGGAAAAGCCCGCCTCCCGCAGCATGGTCGCCTTCTCGGCGCTGCGGCAGGTGCCGGTCACGACCCACCCCAACGTGATGAGACGGCGGGCGAGCGCCAGCGCGCTATAGCCAAAGCCGAAGCAGAAGAGATGCGACCCGGTCATGAGGGCTGCCGCGCCGGCGTTGCCGCCGGGTCGGCCTCGAGCGTTTCGGCCATGCGCTTTTGCTTGAAGCGGCTCACCGCCCAAAAGCCGCAGGAGACGAGCGCACCGACGGCGAGCGGCAGGCGCAGCCCGAAGCTCTCGCTCAGCGAACCCATCAGCACCGCGCCGACCGCCGGGCCGGCGCGGAAGATCATGCCGTAGAGCGCCATGATGCGGCCGCGCATGCGGACATCGACCGCGGCCTGGAGCAGGGTTTGCGCGCCGATTCCGGTGATCGTCATCGCCGTCCCCGCGACAAAGACGCAGGGGAGGGCGAGAGCGAACCGGTCGGTCGCGGTAAAGGCGAGGATCGCCAATGAGATCACCAAGGTGTGGGCGAGCACGAGCCGGGTCAGCCCGGCGATCGCCGGTCGCAGCAGCATCCAGAGCGCACCGCAGATTGCGCCCAGACCCACCGTCGAGGTCAGCATCGCCAAGCCTTCCGGGCCGCGCCCGAAGACGCTGTCGGCAAAACCGGGAAAGAGCTCGACAAAACCGCGTGTGCCGATCGTGGTGATGGTGAACAGCAGCAGCATCGGCGCGATGCCGGGATGCCGGCTGGCGTAGACATAAGCCTCGACCGAGGCCTTGAGAACACTCTGGGTTGCACCGACCGGTAGTGCGGGAAGCCCGCGCAGGTTCGTCATCGCGACCAGAAACACAAGATAAGTCGCGGCGTTTACGGCGAAGGCGGCGCCGACGCTGATCTGGGCGATGACGATCCCTGCAACCGCCGGTCCGAGAAAGCGCGCGCTGTTGAAGATGATCGCGTTGATCGCCAGCGCCGAGGGCAGTGCCGCGCGATCGATAAGGGTCGGGATCAGCGCCAGGCGCGACGGCTGGGCAATGGCGTTGAAAACACCGAGCAGCAAGGTCAACGCGAGCAACAGCTCGATCGTGATCACCTCCGTATAGACGAGGAGGGCGAGCAAGCTCGCCTCGACACTGCCGGCAATCTGCGTGACCCGGATGATGCCGACCCGGTCGCGCCGATCGGCGAGCGCGCCGGCGAGCGGGCTGAGGAAAACAACCGGGAAGAATTCGGCCATCGACATGACGCCGAGCCAGGCGCCGGAGTGGGTCAAGGTCCAGGCGAGCCAGCCGACCGCTACCCGCTGCATCCAGATGCCGATGAGCGAGACGGCATTGCCGCCGGCATAGATGCGATAATTGCGGTGGGCTAGGGCAAGGACGACCTTCCCGAGCCCACCCCGAAACAGGCGATCGCGGACAAGAGCCACAAAAATGCGAAACCCGCAGAACCGACCAAACTCCGATCGTAGCGTTTGTTCTGATTCGGCCGCAACGCTGCGTTGTGGTATCGCTTGAAATCGAATTGCATCGGCGAGGCAGGTGTGGGGTACCAACCCGAACGGAGCAACTGGCGAAATCACAGCGCGCTCCTGTGCCTGCTGTTCATCGCCAGCGGCGCCGTCGCCGCGGAGCCGGCTCGCTCACCCGCACGGCCGCCGGCGCCGCGCAATGCCGAGGCGGACGCGGCGACCTACGATCGCTGCCTCAAGCTCGCCAGGCAGAACCCCGATGCCGCCAAGACCTTGGCGCAGGCCTGGCACGGGCGGGGCGGGGCGCATCCGGCCGACCATTGCGCCGCCGTGGCGTTGGTCGGATTAAAGCAATACAAGGAGGCGGCGACCCGCCTCGAAGCGTTGGCCCAGGAAATGACGACGGCGCCCGCCTCGTTGCGCGCCGAAGTGCTCGACCAAGCGGGCCAGGCTTGGCTCCTCGCCGGCGACCCGGTGCGAGCCTACGCCGCTTCGGGTCAAGCGGTGAGCCTGCAGCCAAACGATCCCGACCTGCGCATCGATCGCGCCGAGGCGGCGGCATCAGCCGGCTACTTCGACCAGGCGGTCGCCGAACTAGATCATGTTCTGAAGACGGAGCCGGGCCGCGTCGACGCGCTGATCTACCGTGCCTCGGCGAACCGCGCGCTCGACCGCTTCGATCCGGCGCTCGCGGATGTCGAGAAGGCGCTCGCGCAGGCACCGAATTCGGTTCCAGGGCTGCTCGAGCGCGGCAATATCCGCCGGCTCAAGGGCGATCTCGAAGGAGCCCGCCAGGATTGGGAGCGCATTGGCCAGCTCGCGCCCGGCAGCAGGGCGGACATGGCTGCAAGGGCCAACCTCGAACATCTCGAACCCGGGCAGAATGCCCCGCCAGCAAAGCCCCGGCGAAATAGATGATAAAGACTGCGAGAAGGCGGGATCCTAATCCACGCCGAACACCCAGACCGAGCCGCCCTGCGGGACTTCGGGGAACTCCCACGTCCGCGCCTGCATCTTGGCCGCATCCACCCCCCAACCCGACTGCACAGCAATATATTGCTTGCCGTCGACTTGGAATGACACCGGCACCCCGTTCACCCCTGAGCCGGTGCGGAATTCCCACAGAACCTTTCCGTTCGAGGCATCGAAGGCCCGGAAATAACGATCGTTAGTGCCGCCGACGAACAAGACCCCGCCAGCCGTCGCCAGCACCGGCCCCCACAGCGGCGAGTTGGCGAAGGGATGGCTCCAGACCTTCTGGCCGGTGTCGAGATTCCAGGCTTGCAGCTCGCCGATGTGGTCGGCACCCGGTGCCAAGTAGAAAGTTGCTACCCCTCCGGTATAGCGCTCTCCCGGTGTATAGGTGACCTTCTGTCCGGTAATCGTGCTGCAGAAATTCTCGTTGGCCGGAACGTAGAGAAGCCGCGTCTTCGGGCTATAGGCCACCGGTGGCCAATCCTTGCCGCCCCATAGGGATGGGCAGAAATCGGCCTTTTTGTCGGTCCCGGGCTGACGCGCCGGATCGACGTCTGGACGCCCGGTCTTCGGATCGAGGCCCTTGAATACGTTCTGCTTCACGAACGGCTTGCCGTCGATGAAGTTGATCTTGTCGGCGGTGCGCTCGAGCATCCACAAATAGCCGTCGCGGGCGACGTATACGAGACCCTTCACGGTCGTGCCGTTGCGCTGGTAATCGACAAGTATCGGCGGGTTGACCTCGTCCCAGTCCCATGAATCGTTGGGATGGTACTGGAAGTGACCCTTTATTTTGCCGGTCGCGGCGTCGAGGGCGATTGTCGAGGATGTGAAAAGATTGTCGCCGGGGCGCTGGTCGCCCATCCACGGCCCGCCATTGCCGGTGCCCCAGAAGGCGAGGTTAGTTTGCGGATCGTAGGTGCCGGTAATCCACACCGCCCCGCCGTCGGTCTTCCACTCGTCGCCTTTGGGCCAAGTCTCGCTCCCGGGCGCA
>DATNKF010000246.1:0-2358 GCA_035603555.1 Allostellaceae bacterium | reverse complement strand
TGTCTCGCTCGCCGACCGCGTGCAGGAGCAGACGCGCATTCCGGCGGCGCTCATCGGCGGCCGCCTTGCCGATACTGCTGAAACATTGCGCACTCTCGGCGGACTTCTCGATACTCAGGAGCGTGCCGAGAAGCTCGCCGGCTACGCCGCTACGGTGATCGCAGAAGTTCAGAAACAGACTGCAAAAATCCCACCTGCTGACCGCCGGAGCATCTATATCGCGCGCGGCCCGCATGGTCTCGAAAGCGCCGTCGCCGGTTCGATCGGCAGCGAGGTCGTCGATCTCGTCGGCGCGAAGAACGTTGTCAGCGCGGATACCGGCCCGCGCACAATCGTCGATGTCTCAGCGGAGCAGATCCTCGCCTGGCAGCCCGACGTGATCCTGACCATCGATCGGCGCTTCCATGCTGCGATCCGCACCGATCCGGTCTGGCGCGAGGTCAAGGCGGTGCAGACCGGCCACGTCCATTTCGTGCCCGATTTGCCGTTCTCATGGCTCGACAATCCTCCGGCGCCCAACCGGCTGATCGGGCTGCTCTGGCTCGGCCATCTGCTTTATCCTGCGGCCTTTCCACAGGATATCCGAGCCGAGGCCCGCCGCTTTTATGCTCTCTTTTACCAGCAGGAGCCGAGCGACGCCCAGCTCGACAGCCTTTTCGCGGAACCGTCGCCGGGTTGACCTTCCGTCGGCTCTCACCTGTCAGGTGGTGGTGATCGGTGCGGTGTTGGCTCTTGTACTGCTGGTTGGGATCGCCGTCATCCTCGGACCTTACCGGATCGCACCTGCGAACCTGATCGCGTTTCTGATCGCCAAGTTGACCGGTGCCGCTTCGCCCTTGCCGGCTTCGGCCGAAGCCGTGATCTTGCAGATCCGCTTGCCGCGGATCTTTGCAGCAATGGCTATCGGCGCGGCGCTCGCCGCCTCGGGAGCAGCCTATCAGTCGCTGTTCCGCAACCCACTGGTATCTCCCGACATTCTCGGCGTCTCGTCGGGCGCTGCGCTCGGCGCAGTCATCGGTATCTTTCTTTCACTGCCGATCGTAGCGATTGAAGCGACATCATTCTGCGGCGGGCTCTTGGCGGTATTGACGGTCTATGGGATTGCAGCAGCAATCCCGGGCCGCGACGCGGTGCTGGTCCTGGTCCTTGCCGGCGTCGTCATCGGCGCGTTGTTTGGCGCGGGTGTCGGGCTGTTGAAGTTTCTCGCCGATCCTTACAACCAATTGCCGGCGATCACCTTCTGGCTGCTGGGCAGCCTGGCGGCGACAAACCCAGCCGATCTGAAAAGCCTGCTGCCGGCCGTGGCGATCGGGCTGGTGCCCCTTGGCCTCTTGCGCTGGCGTATCGACGTGATGACCTTGGGCGACGAGGAGGCGGCCGCACTTGGCGTCAATACCCGGGTGTTGCGCATTGTCGTGATCGCCGCGGCCACCCTGATGACCTCGGCTGCGGTCGCGGCGAGCGGTATTATCGGTTGGGTCGGTCTCGTCGTGCCGCATCTGACGCGACTCATCGTCGGGCCGGCCTTCACGCGACTGATGCCTGTCAGCGTCCTTTTCGGCGCCTGTTATCTGCTCGCCGTCGATACGGTGGCGCGCACTTTGGGCACCGTCGAACTGCCGCTCGGCGTGTTGACGGCGGCGCTCGGCACGCCGGTTTTCTTGTGGCTTCTCGCCTTCAGCCGACGCCCGGCATGGTCGTGAGCGTGCCGACGTGCCTATCAGTTGAAGATCTGAGCTACGGCTATCCGGGGTATGCGGTTGGACAGCATGTCACCTTCACCGTTGCTGCCGGTGAGGTGCTGTGCGTGCTCGGGCGCAATGGCGAGGGCAAATCGACATTGTTCAAGACGATCCTCGGCCTGCTGCCGCCTCTCGCCGGTGCAGTGTGTGTGGATGGCGAACGTACGTCGAGCTGGAATTCGCGCCGACGGGCATTGACCTTCGGGTATGTGCCGCAGAGCGGCGCCGGCGCGTTCCCGTTTACCGTGCGCGAGATCGTGTTGATGGGGCGTACCGCGCATCGCGGCGCCTTTACGGCTCCTTCAACCGCCGATCGACAAGCCGCGGCAATGGCTATCAACACGCTGGGCATCGAACATCTCACCGAACGCGAATGGCTACACGTCAGCGGCGGCGAGCGGCAGCTTGCGTTGGTCGCTCGCGCCCTCGCGCAGGAGCCGCGGATCCTAATCCTCGATGAGCCGACTGCGAGCCTCGATTTCGGCAACCAGATGCGGGTTCTCGATGCCGTCCGTAGGCTTGCCGAGACTCGAGCACTGACCGTGCTGCTCTCGACCCACCACCCGGAGCAGGCCTTCGCGTGCGCAGACAAGGTCGCAGTGCTGGCCGGCGGAGA
>DATNKF010000245.1:0-2140 GCA_035603555.1 Allostellaceae bacterium | reverse complement strand
CGGGCCCCAACGGCGAGCCGCTGCACATCTTCCACACGTTGAAGATCACCCTGCGCCGGCCGAACAAGCTCCTCGCCGAGGTAACCGGGGACGACGGGTCGAGCAAGCTCGTCTTCGACGGCAAGACCGCCGTCATCTATTCTGCCGCGCAGAACAAGTATGCGAGTATCGCTGTGCCGGACGGCACGATCGAGGGCATGCTGAAGGAGGCGGTCGGGCGTCTCGGCGTCGATTTCCCGCTCGCCGATCTCCTCAGCGAGGCGCCGAACAAGGCGTTTCTGAGCGGCGTCAGCTCGGGCCGGGTGGTCAACACCGTGACCATCGACGGAGTGCCCCACGACCACCTGTTCTTCACGCAGCCGCCCGGCATCGAGCTCGAACTGTGGTTGTCGAAGAACGAGCAGGCCTGGCCGGCGCGGCTGATCGTGACCTACCGCTCGCTGCCGGGTGAGCCCAACTTTATTGCGCTGTTCTCGGATTGGAATTTTGACGTGATGCCGATCGACACCGACTTCGTCCTCCAGCCGCCGGCAGGTGCGGAGCAGGTGGCGTTGAAGCCCGCCGCACCACCTCCGCCGGCGGGCAAGAAGAAGGGCAGCAAATGATGAAACTGTCGCCCGTCATGTTGCTGAGCGCGTTGCTGGCGACGTCGACGGTGGCCGATGCGTTTGCTTGGGGGGTCTATCACGGTGCCTATGGCGGAGCGGCCTACCGCGGCCCGATGGGCACGACAGCGGTGCGCGGCCCCTATGGCGGCGCCGGCGGGGCCACCGCCTACCGAGGCCCCTATGGCAGCTACGGCTATCACGGGGGCTATTACGGCGGGGGATACCATTACGGCGGCGCCGTCGTGACTCCGGGTTATGCCGGCTATGGTGCGGCCGCTGTGGCGGGTGCCGCGGTCACCTCGGCGGCCTATGCGGCGGCGAGCACCAACTATTACCCGCCGCCCTACTATCAGCCTTATCCGTACTAGCAGCCCTCGCTCACCCTGGGTTAGCCGAGAGCCCGCGGCAAGACGCCGCGTCGGCGCGGATCGTCGAAGGAGACCGGGCGGCGGGCATAGACGACAAAGCCCGCCTGCTGATAGACCCGCAACGCCTTGGGGTGATCGAAGGTCGAGGTGTGCAGCCAGAAGCGGTCGATCGGCCTTGACCAGGCGCGGTCGATCGCCGCCTGCAGGAGATAGGGGCCGAGCCGGCGCCCGATGAAATCGGGGATGAGCCCGAAATAGCAGAGCTTGGTCTCGCGCGCTGCCGCAGTGTCGAGCTCGAAGAAGCCGGCGGGCACGCCGCGCACATAGAGGACAAAGATCTCGATCGTCGGCTTCCCGATCTGTGCGGCGAGTGCCAAGTCGCCGATCATCCGCCGCTCGAACCACAGCCACGGCTCGCCGACGGTGTCGTAGAGATAGCGGTAGAACGAGACGGTGCAGGCCTCGGCTTGCATCAGCGCGAGCTTCTCCAAGGGTGCTGCGACCCGCCGTCCGACCGGCCGCGCGAGCATTTCGAGATAGGTGATCGTGTCCTCGAGGACGGTCACCGCGCAGGACCCGTCTCGACCGGGGTATCGCCCGGCAAGCCCCATTCGGACCACGACCCGTCATAAACTGCGGCACCGGGATGGCCGATCAGGTGCAAGGCGAAGGCGAGGGCGCAGGCGGTGACGCCGGAGCCGCAGCTGGTCACGATCGGGCGGTCGAGCGCCACCCCGGCCTCGCAGAACAGTCGGGTCAATTCCTCGGCGCCGCGCAGCTGGCGGGTTGCGGGGTCGGTCATCCGCTCATAGGGAAGGCTGCGGCTGCCCGGGATATGACCGCTGCGCAGACCGGGCCGGGCCTCGGGTGCGGTGCCGTCGAAGCGGCCGGCGGCGCGCGCGTCGACCACCTGCTCATGCCGGCTCGCGAGATCGCCGATGAGGGCGGCCTTGTCCCGCACTAGCGAGGGGTCGAAGCGCGCGGTGAAGGGGCGCGGCTGCGGCGACGGGATTGCGGTATCTAGCGGCCGGCCTTCGGCCTTCCATTTCGGCAGTCCGCCATCGAGGAGCGCGACATTGTGGTGCCCGAAGAGGCGCAGCATCCACCAGGCACGCCCGGCCGAAGAGAGGCCGGCGCCGTCATAGACGACGACGCGGTCATCGT
>DATNKF010000244.1:0-7463 GCA_035603555.1 Allostellaceae bacterium | reverse complement strand
TCAAAGCCTGCCAATTCCGTGCTGATTATGAAATTGCCGCATTCATGTCGCATCTTCTCGGCATCCCGGTTCTTCGCGCGGGCTCCTGTGGCCCAGCTGACCGCGCCCGGATCGGGCGGCACTGCAACCTGGCGGGGAGATTTTGCTGCAGAATTGCTGCAGATGGCGGAGCACGCAATAATCGGCTCAAATTGTGGTTGTGGTCCGACGTTGCAGGCGCCCTGATGCCACGTGATTCTGGCGAAGATTCGTCGATCGAGCGTAAGCTGGGTCTATCGGAGCGATGGAGGAACAGATGGATTTTGGCGCGGCGATGTTTTTCACCGATTACTCGATGACGCCGGCCGAGCTCGGCCGGGCGCTCGAAGAGCGCGGCTTCGAGTCGGTATGGGCGCCCGAGCACTCGCACATCCCCAGCACCCGCAAAACGCCGCCAGCGGGAGGCGGCGAGCTCGGCAAGCAGTATTACGACGTGATGGACCCGTTTGTGACCCTGACGGCGGCGGCGATGGCGACCAAGACCCTCAAGGTTGGGACCGGGGTGTGTCTCGTCATCCAGCGCGACACAATCCAGACGGCAAAGCTCGTCGCCACGATCGACCAGGTTTCCGGCGGGCGGTTTCTGTTCGGCATCGGCGGCGGCTGGAACCAGGACGAAATTGAAGATCACGGCACCGTCTTCAAAACGCGCTTCAAGAAAATGCGCGAGCAGATCGAGGCGATGACGGAGATCTGGACCAAATCCGAGCCCGAATATCACGGCGAGATCGTCGACTTCCCGAAGATGCGGACTTGGCCGAAGCCGGTGCAGAAGCCGAAGCCGCCGGTCATCGTTGGCGGCGCTTTCCCGCACAGCGCGCGGCGTGCGATCCGCTACGGCGATGGATGGATCCCGAATGCGAGCCGGGCGCATTATTCCGATGTCACCGAATTTTTGCCGCAGTTCCGGGAAATGGCGGCCGAGGCCGAACGCGACCCGGCCACGATCCCGGTCACGGTCTGGGGCGTCCCGGAAAACCTCGATCGCGTCAAGCGTTACCGCGATCAGGGGATCGCGCGGGTCGTGGTGAGCTTGCCTTCGGCAAATGACGAAGAGACCCTCCCGGTCCTCGACCGGTGGGCGACGCTGATCCGGCAGACGGCGCACTGAAATGCTGACCCTGGGGCAGGCCTCGATCATCGTCGACAAGGCGCTGGAGAAGGGAAGGGAGCTCGGCTTCAAGCCGCTGACCGTGGCGGTGCTCGACGCCGGCGGCCAGTTAAAGGCGCTGAAGCGTGAGGACGGATCGAGCCTGCTGCGGCCCGAGATCGCCGGCGGCAAGGCCTGGGGGGTATTGGGGATGGGGTTCGGCGGGCGCGAGTTCGCCCGCCGCGCCGCCACCAACCCGGCTTTCATTCAGGCGCTGAGTGCGGCTTCCGGCGGGCGGATCATCCCGGTCCCGGGCGGCGTGCTGATCCGCGACCAGGCGGGCGAGATCATCGGGGCTGTCGGCATCAGCGGCGACATTTCCGAGAACGACGAAACCTGTGCCGTTTACGGCATCGAATGCGCCGGACTTACCGCCGATACCGGCTAGGCCGATCCTTACCGTGTAGAGTGCGCGACCGTTGCCCGCGGTCGAGCGTCGAAGACGGGGATGGCCGGGAGTTGCCCGCTGCCGCCAAACAATAGAGCGGCCACCGCGCGGTCGAGCCCGACATCCCGCAGCACGCGATCGCGATAGCGCTCGACTTCGAGGGGAAAGCCCGCACTCGGGCGACCGCTGCCGATCCACGCATCCATGTTGCCCGGGCCCCAGTTGTAGGCCGCGATGGCATCAGGCCAGTTGCCGTATCGGCGGTACATCAGCGCCAGATAACCGCGACCCAGCATCCGGTTTTCGAAGATGTCGAAGCGGTTGCCGCCGCCCACATCGGCGGCGGCGGCGGCGGAAACCTGCATCGGCCCCTGCGGACCATTGGGCTCGGGGCCCCACATTCTGGGATCGGTCCCGTGGCTCGATTCCGCACCCTCGACGGCAAAGGCGATCCGATCGAGATCGGCCTCCCGCGCCGGACCGAACAACCCGATGGCGGGCGGCAAGGACGCCACCGAACCCCTGAGCACCGTCACCGGACGAAATCTGGGGTCGACAAACCTCACCAATTCGCTGTGCATGCCGCTCGCCTGCGGTATTGGCCCCGTCGCCGCCGGATGCTCGCCATCGCCCCGCAGCACTCTGACGGGCTTGGTCCTCGGGTCGGCGAAGGTGACAAGCTCGGCCGCAGCGGGCTTTTCGGTCGGTTTCGCCTCTGCCGTCGGCCCCCTGCCCCGGATGATCTTCACCGGGTTCCACTCGGTATCGGGGAAGGTCAGGACCTGCACGCTTGCGGGCTTGTTCTCCTCGATCTGCTTGCCGGCGACGACGGCCGCGCGGGTCTTGGATTTGGGCGAAGTCTTGGCGGGGTAGGCATGAGCGTGCATCAGCAGCAGCGCGATCGCCGCACCTGCAATTATGCGTGGCCAAATGTCGCCTTGCATCGCCCCCTCGACCGGCTCAGGCAGGTGAGCCCTTTCGGCAGCAATAGCTTAGCGGCAATCGGGGCCGACGGCGACCCTTGTCAACGAATTGGCGGGTCAACTAGCATCGGCGGCAGGCGGAGTAGCGAGGAATGCGATGGCGAAAATTCTGATCATCCATGGTGCCGGCATGAATATGCGCGGCAAGGTCCAGACCGAGATATTCGGGCCGATGACCCTGCCCGAATACGACGAGCGGATCCGCAGCTATGCCGCTGAACTCGGCGTCGATGTCGAGATTTTTCATTCGAACATCGAAGGCGAGGTCATCAACAAGCTCTACGAGGCAAACGACAAGGGATGCGATGCGGCGCTCTTCAACCCGGCGGGCTTTTCGAGCGGCTATCCGGCACTAGTCGCGGCGATCTCTCAGGTGCGTTTCCCGACGATCGAAATCCACATCTCCAACCCGGTGCGGCGCGGTCCGGTCTCCGAGACAGCACGGGTCAGTCACGGCATTGTCGCCGGCTTCGGGCTGCCGGGATATTACCTGGCGTTGCGCGGCGTCCGCGACATGCTGGCCGCTAAATAACCAAAGGAAGCGCTCTGCAGCGCTTGAACCTCAGCGGCGTTCCCAAGGCGGAAACAACTCGTCGGGGTCGTTGACCCAGACGAACGGTATGCCGTGCTGATCGGCGCAGTCGACGACATGGCGAAACTCCGTCGCAACGGGAGAGTCAGGTTTGCTCTGATCAACGAGCGTCGAGGAGCCATGGGCGAAGCGCCAACTTCCCAGAATAAGACCGGGATCGATCTCGCTCCGATGGACCTTGAACTCTATGTACCTGCCGCCGAAGGCCTCCTCCTTCCCTTCGATAACCGCAACCACAGCAATCTCCTATTTACGATCGGACGAGGATACTCCCGTCACCAGCCCATGTCGGCGGGACGCAAACCCATCAGCACTTTACCGGCGGATTCGTATTGCGCCGGGAATGCGCTGTTGTGTTGAACCGCGACATGGATATCTCGGAAATACCGCTCCAACGGATTGCGGCAATAGATCGCGTTCGTCCCCGCCGCATGGAATACCAGATCGACCGAGCGAACCGCCTCGTGCATCGCATGAACGATCGCCAGCCTCGCCTGCGCTATGGCGATGCTCGGGTCCGAGGTACCATTGCAGACCACGTCCCAAAGAGTTATAACAGAGTCGACGACGTAAGCTCGAGCGGCATTGAGAATAGCCTCGGCTTTACCAAGGCGCGCCTGAACAAAGGGACGTTCGCGCAGCACTGTTGTGGACGCAGTCGAATTCTCACTGCTAGCCAAATCGATGAACGCCTCAACCGCTCCGCGAGCAATGCCGAGCGAGTTGGCAGCGGCGAGGGAAAAGAGCGTTACGATGACCAGCCGGGGATGATACAGCGGTCCTCTTTCAGCCGCCGGCTCACCCAGAAAGCAGGTATGGGCGTCGGGCACAAAGACATCGTTGACGACAAAATCCTGACTGCCAGTGCCTCTCATGCCAACAACCGACCATGTATCCTTGATTGTCGCCTGGTCTGGAGAGAGCCACATCGCCCGTACCCGAGGCGGTCCCGCTTCGGTCAATTGCGGCTTGTCTCCGTCCATGACGATGCATGGGCAATACAGCCGGTTCGCATAATCAATGCCACTGGCGAAATTCCAGCGTCCCCGGACGCGATAGCCGCCATCGACGGGGTAAGCGCGGCCAAGCGGCCGCAACGAGCCGGCACCACGAAAATCGGCGGGCTGGCCACTGAATTGACGACCGATTTCCGCGGGAACCCAGCCTAGGAAATACGATACGTCGGTGGCGATCATTGCACACCAACCGATCGAGCCGTCGGCCTTCGATATTTCCTCGATCGCGCTGAATACCGTCAGCGGGTCGAGTTCCGGTCCGCCCATCGATCGAGGGAGAAACATCTGCAGGAGCCCCGCCGCTGCGAGAGCCTTCGCTACTCGCGGCGGCACGCGCCGGATCTGCTCGCCCTCCTCGCGCGCCGCGAGAATGAGCGGGGCGAGACGCATCGCCGCAGTAACGACGTCCACCGTCGGATCCGGGTATTGGTGGTCATCGGCTGCCATCTCCGCTCTCCCTCGGACGCAATTTTCCCGGTTCCTCGGCCATTGTCATTTGCTCGTCGATCGGATGCAAGAAAACCGCGCCGTCAGCACCATCGAAGAGGGAAGCGATGCCGATAATCGCGACCCGAGAGAACACGATGGACAATCACTGCCAGTGATGGTCACAATCACACTCCCGGACCAAAGAAGAGGAGAGAAGTGCATGATTGACCTGTATTTCTGGCCGACCGGAAACGGCAAGAAAAGCGTTATTCTTCTGGAAGAGCTCGGCCTACCCTATCGGATCAAGCCGATCAACATCGGCCGCGGCGACCAGCTCACCCCCGAGTTTTTGCGGATTTCTCCCAACGGCCGGATGCCGGCGATCGTCGATGACGAGCCGATGGGCGGCGGCGCCCCAATCTCGATCTTCGAATCCGGCCCAATCATGATGTATCTCGCCGAGAAGACCGGACGGTTCTGGCCGCAAGACCCGCGCGGCAAATACGATGTCGCCCAGTGGGTCGGTTGGCAGCTCGCCAATCAGGGCCCCAAACTCGGTGAGCAAGGCCATTTCCGCCGCGCCGCCGAGGCTGGCAATAACGGCGATCTGACCTACGCGCTGCGGCGCTTCGACAATGAAGCCCACCGCATTTACGGTGTGATGAATCTCGGGCTCTTCAACAAGCGCTATCTCGCCGCCGGCCAATACACAATTGCCGACATGATCTGCTATCCCTGGGCGTCGAGCTGGTCGAGCCGCAAGATCGACATCGACGAGTTTCCGAACGTCAAGCGCTGGCTCGAAGAAATCGGCGAGCGGCCGGCGGTCAAAAAGGCGATGGCGATGGGACCGGAGTTCCGCGAGGACCCGGCCTCGATCAGCCCGGAAGAGCAGGCCCGCCGACGCAAGCTGGTCGCCGATCAGCGCGCCCAGCCGATCCCCAAGGAATGGCTGCAGGCGGCTGAATAACCTTCAATCCGTCGGCGCGAGCAGGCTCACGACAAAGCGCGCCGAGGCGACCAGCAAAAACAGGCCAAACCCGATCTCGAGGCTGCGTCGTGCCAACGCGTGCGCGAGCCGCGCACCGAGCGGTGCCACATAGCTCGAGATCGGCGCGATCACGACGACGCCGATCACCGAGACGAAGCCGATCGCGAGCGGTGGCAGCTCGGGCTGGTGCGGCAAGCCGGCCAGCACGTAGCCGAGCGCGCCGGCGATCGTGATCGGAACCCCGAGACCGGCAGAGGTCGCCACCGCATTGTGAATCGGCTTGCCGTAAAGCGTCAGCGCCATCGTGGCGAGGGAGCCGCCGCTGATCCCCATCAGCGAGGAGGCGAGCCCGACGAGAAAGCCCCAACCGGTCATTCCGAGAGGGCCAGGCAATCGATCCGACAAGACCCAATCCTCCCGGCCGGCAAGGAGCTTGGCGGCGATCACCCCGGCGACCAGCACGAAGGCCGCCTTGAAGAGGCTGCCGGGGGCGACCGCCGCCGCGGCGCTACCTACTGCCACCCCGGCGACGGCCGGCAATGCCCAGGCCCGCAATACCGCGGGGATTACCAGCCCTCGCGCAAGGTGCGCCCGATAGGACCGAACAGCGGTCGGGACAATGATCGCCAGCGACGTTCCGACGCAGAGCTGCATGCGCACCGCCTCGGGGACGTCGAGAATCCGGAAGACTTCGTAGATTACAGGAACAATGACGGCGCCACCGCCGATGCCGAAGAGTCCGGCGAGAAGACCAGTGACGACGCCGGCCGCAATGACGGCCAACCCGAGCCAGACCAGCTCGCCGGACGGTGCTCCCAGGTCTATTCGGCCGCTTGCTTGACGGGAGCGAAGCTGCCGACACCGGTCGGCAGGTCGAATAGTCCGGCGGGAACCCGATCGAAATAGGAGAGAACTTCGGGGGTCGGGACGACGTCGGCGTATTTGGCGTGCATGTCGCAGAGGCTGAGGGCGTGGCTCGCCTCGCTGCGATCGAAGCAGCCTTCCTCCGCCAGGGTCACGCGATAGTTGAGGCTGAACGCGTCGACCACCGTGGCGCGCACGCAGCCCGAAGTCGTGGTGCCGACGACGATAACGCTGTCGCAGCCGAGCAATGTCAGGTAGGAGGCGAGGTTCGTCCCGAAGAAACCCGACGGCTTTTGCTTTCTGATCACGATGTCTTTCGGACCGGGCGCAATCATCGCGACGATCTCGTTGCCGTCGAGACCATTGTTGCGGCCGCCGCCCGCCTCGTCGCCGCGCGTGCTCTTCCAACGCCAGCTGCCGGCATCCCAATTATCGGCGCGGCGCTCACCTGTCGTGTAGATGACCGGCAGCCCCTTGGCGCGGGCCGTTTCAATCAACGTCTTGATGTGTTCGAGAGCCACCCAGGCTTCCTCGCCGCAGGAGTTGCGCCAGCGCCTGATCGATTGGAGGATGGGTTCCGGCCGCTCGCCGCAGAACGCCCAATTGACGTCGATGACGAGCAATGCCGGCCGCCTGCCGAACCCTGCGCGGGCGCCGAACCCGCCGGCGGCGAACACTGCCTTGTCGCGCGCGGTCAGAAACTTGTTCCAGATCGGCTCGCTCATGGACTTCGCTCCTTGTCGTGGGGTCCGCGCTCCTCGGGCCGCGTCAGCAGGTGCTCGCAGCCGGCCTTGTTCGCCCAGTACTGCCAGGCGCGCCAAGTCTCGGTCGAATAAGGGCTGTAGCCGCGGTTGCGGGCATCGATCTCGTCCTGCGAGAGGTACTTGATCGGGCCGCCGAGCTGCTTTGCCCGCATCAACGCGCGGGCATTGCGCGGCAGATAGACCGACATTCGCACGACCTCGATCAGGGACCGGCCGGCCGACGCGAAGCCATGACCGCGCATCAGCG
>DATNKF010000243.1:0-7934 GCA_035603555.1 Allostellaceae bacterium | reverse complement strand
GACCAGAGCGGCTTATCCATCGCCGCCATCGTAATGTTCAGCGCCTCGTGGATCGTGACCCAGCTGTCGACGAGCGTGTTGTCCCAGTCGAACAGGATCGCCCGCGGGCGCGGCAAGCGAGTGGGTGTCGTCAGCTCCGTTCGCGGTCCGCTTACATCGACGACCCCTACCCTCGCCATCTTGGCGTCAAATTGGGGCCGTATCATCGAGCATCCATGAGGAGCCTCTGTATGCATTTTTTCCGTCGAGAACTTCGCGGTTTTGGGCGTCGAGAAATCGTCAAATTTCCCCTGCCAACCAGCGAAAACGGCCAAGACTGGGCTCGCAAGTATTTGTTCGCGAACAGTTATCGGTGGCGGCTCTGGTCGCGATGCGATTTTTTTCCCTGAGTTTCCCTGTTCGGCAGGGAAATCGGGGTGTGTGCGGCTCCCTGCTCCCCTGCACCCAGTTCGAGCCTCACACCCCGATCTTCAGCGCGCGGTCATTGCCAAATACGCCGAGCGATTTCAGCTTGCGATGCAATGCCGAGCGCTCCATGCCGACAAAAGCGGCGGTGCGGGAAATGTTGCCGCCGAAGCGGGTCACCTGGGCGATCAGGTATTCGCGCTCGAAGACCTCCCGCGCATCGCGCAGCGGCAGGGTCATGATCTCGCTGCCCTTGTCCCATTTGACGACGGTCGGGGCGATCGCGGTGATGTCGTTCGGCAGCATGTCGGCGCGTACCGGCTCGCTCGCATCACCTGGCGCCATGATTAAGAGCCAATCGACGACGTTGCGCAGCTGCCGCACATTGCCCGGCCAGGAATAGGCTTGCAGCGCCGCCATCGCATCCTCGCCGAACTCGCGCGGCGCGAGCCGCGCCGCCTCGGACGAACGCGCCATGAAGTGGCGCGCCATCAGCGGGATGTCCTCGCGGCGGTCGCGCAACGGCGGGACTTTGATCGGCACCACGCTCAGCCGATAGAACAAATCTTCACGAAACCGGCCGGCGCTGATCTCGCTGCCGAGTTCTCGGTTGGAGGAAGCGACGACGCGGACATCGACCTCGACGCGGCTCGACCCCCCTACCCGCTCGAAGGTTTGCTCCTGCAGGACCCGCACGATCTTGCCTTGGGTCTCGAGCGGCATGTCTGCGACTTCGTCGAGGAACAGTGTTCCGCCATGCGCACGCTCGAAGGTGCCGACCTTGCGCGGCGCCCCGTCAATGCGGGTTTCGGTTCCGAACAGCTCGATCTCGAGACGTTCGGGCCGCATTGTTGCGCAGTTGACCGGCACGAACGGCCCCTTGGACCGCCGCGAGCGTAGATGCAGGAGCCGGCCGACGACTTCCTTGCCGGCGCCGGGCGGGCCGGTAATCATCACTCGACTGCCGGTCGGCGCCGCGCGCTCAATTTGTTGCCGCAGCTGGTTGGCCGCAGCGGAGGCGCCGACGAGATCGATGTCGCCTCCGGCGCGAAGTTTCAGCTCTTCGTTCTCGCGCCGCAGCTGGGCTGCCTCGATCGCCCGTTCGACGACCAACAGCAGCCGATCGGATTTGAACGGTTTTTCCAGAAAATCATAGGCGCCGATCTTGATTGCCTCGACCGCGGTTTCGATCGTCCCGTGTCCGCTGATCATGACCACCGGCACCGACGGCATCTCAGCGCGTAGCTGCTTGAGGATGTCGATTCCTTCGAGGCCGCTGCCTTGCAACCAAATGTCGAGAATGACAAGGGTCGGTTGACGGGCTTGGATTTCCGCCAGGGCCTGCGCGGTATCCGCGGCATCCCGCGTGGCGTAACCCTCGTCTTTGAGCACGCCTCCGATCAGCATGCGGATATCCGCTTCGTCGTCGACGATCAGGATGTCATGCGCCATGACCGGCCATGCTCATTTCCGTCGGCTGGTCGGCCGCATCCGGGTATTCCGGCACGCGGATCTCTGTGGTGCCGAGGACAAGCCGCACGCGCGCCCCGTCCGGCTCGGCGTCTTCCAGCACCAGCTCGCCGAGGTGATCTTCCATGATCTTCTTAACGATAGCGAGACCTAATCCGGTCCCTTTGGCGCGGGTTGTCACATAAGGCTCTGTCAGCTGCTCGCGGCCGTGCTGCGGCAGACCCTTGCCATTATCTTCGACAATCACCGCGGCCTGCCCGGCCTCCTCGGTCACCGATACGCGGATCTGCCCGGCTGGACTGCCACCCTGTTCGGCGATTCGCGTCTCGATCGATTCGATTGCGTTCTTAACGATATTGATCACCGCCTGCCCGACGAGCCGCGCATCGCATCGAACCACGACTGGTTGAGCCGGGAAACTGGTGGCAAAAGTGATCTCGGGATGGGCGGTGCGCTGCAGGAATACCGTCTGGCGCACGATATCGCTTAGGTTTTCGGGCTTGAGCACTGGTGCGGGCATGCGCGCAAAGGACGAGAACTCGTCGATCATCCGCCCGATATCGCCGACATGCCGGATGATCGTGTCGGTGCAGACCGTGAACGTTTCGGCGTCGCCCTTGATCTCCTTCAAATATCGGCGCCGCAGCCGTTCCGCCGCTAGCTGGATCGGGGTCAGCGGGTTCTTGATCTCGTGCGCAATTCGGCGGGCGATGTCGGCCCAGGCAGCCTTGCGCTGCGCCGACAGCAGCTCGGTGATGTCGTCGAAAGTCACGACGTAACCGCTGATTTCCCGGCCGTAATGCTCGGCGGCGATGCGCACGAGCAGGGTGCGGGTGCTGGTCCCGCGGACGAGCTGGACCTGCGACTGGGCGAGCCGCTCCGGGCGACGCGCCGCCTGGTCCAGCAGCCCGCCCATTTCCGGTGCGACCTGGACGAGGTCGTGGCCGATCGATTCCTCGAGGTCGACCCCGAGAAGCGATGACGCGGAGCGGTTTGGCAAATTAACGCGACCGAACCGGTCGAGCCCGATAACCCCCGCCGACACTCCGGTCAGCACGGTCTCGGTAAACCGCCGACGCTCGTCGAGCTGCCGGTTTGCCTCCTGAAGCTCGCGTTGCTGACTCTCGATCTGATAGGTCATCCGGTTGAACGCTCGGCTCAACGACGCCAGCTCATCGTCCTTTTCCCCTTCGGGAACACGCGCGGCGAGATCGCCGCCACGGATTTGTTCAGCCGCGGTCACGAGCCGACTGATAGGCACCGCTAGCTGGGTCGCGAAATGGATCCCGATCGCCACCGCTGCAACCAGAAACAGTAACGCCACCAACATGAAAACCAGCGCGAACTTGATCTGGGAGCCCGATCGTTGACCTTCCAGCTGCTCGTACTGGGCGACCGCCTTCTGGGTTTCCTCCATGTGGTTCAGGACCCCGGGCTCGATAAAGCGGCCGACAAAGAGGTAGACGTCGCCGAGCTGATTGAGGCGGACGAGCGCCCGTACCCGATCATCACTGTCGTTCGTCATTATCGCCACGTCGCCCTCGTCGGCGCGGCGCATGGCGGCATCGGGGACGCGCTCGAAACCGAGGGTAAAGGAGAGGCTCGATTTCGCCAGCGTCCGGCCGTTGCGGTCCAACACCACCGCCTCGCTCAGCCCGCGCAATGCCGCTTGAGCGGAGACGACCTGCTCGAGATGTTGCGGGTTGAGCGACAGCTTCATCGCGTCTCGGTTGAGGTCGTTCGCCATTGCCAGCACATCGGCACGGATCGCCTGCTGATGTTCGTGCAAATACGCTTCGGCGACGGCCAGCGATTCGGAGACTGCTGTCCGCACCCTGTCGCTGAACCACGATTCAACCCCAAAGTTGAAGAAGAGGTAGGAAAAGACGGCGACGATGATCGTCGGCATCACCGAGATCAGGCTGAACAGCAAGACAAGGCGAATCTGCAGCCGTGAGCCGGCAAGGCCACGGCGGCGCTCGGCCCAGACCTCGACGAGCCGCCAGGCGACCACCGCGCCGAGCAGCAGCAGCAGGACCAGATCGAGGTTCAGGAGCGACAGGACGGCGCTGGGATCCGGACCGAAGGGCGGTGATTCGGTCAGCGCCAGATAGGTGGCGATCCCCGAAGCGAGCGCCGCCATAGCCAGTGCGATGGCAATGTTGCGCCGCAAAGCGACGCTGCCGGCCCAGATGCGGAGCCGCCACATCAGGCGCATGCAAAGCCCCCGCCCGTCTTTCGGGTTGTAACGCGGATGACGACAGCCAAGACCGGCCCGTGCCCCGTTGCACCTCACCCCTACGCCCCCGTACCCAGGGGGCGAAGGATCATCGGCTATTTTAGGCCGCGGACGACCGGAATGTCCAACTCGCGGATCTTCTTGCGCAGGGTGTTGCGATTGAGACCAAGAAGATGCGCCGCCCTTATCTGATTGCCGCGAGTGGCACCAAGGGTGTGGATGATCAGCGGCCGCTCGACCTCGCGCAGTACTCGGTCGTAGAGCCCGGCAGCTGGCAGATCGCCCTTATGGGCGGCGAAGTAGTCCTTGATGTGGCGTCCTACGGCGGCAGCGAGCCCTTCCCCGCCGACCGCCTCGACCGGGTCCGCCGGTGCCAGTGCGTCAGCGAGCTCAGCCTCGATGACCTCGACCCCGATGACCTCCTGCGAATACAGCGCCGCGAGCCGACGGGCCAGGTTCTCCAACTCGCGAACGTTGCCGGGCCAGCGATAGGCCCGCAAACGCTCCATCGCCGCTTCGTCAAGCCGCTTCATCGGCAAGCCTTCGCGCACCGCGAGCGCTGCGAAATGCCGGACGAGTGCGGGTATGTCGGCCGTTCGCTCGCGCAATGGCGGCAAGCGTACCGGCGCGACATTCAGGCGGTAGAAAAGATCCTCGCGAAACAGCCCCTGGCGGATCAGCTGCCGCAAGTCGTTGTGGGTGGCGGCAACGATTCGCACGTCGGCGCGGATCGGCACACGGCCGCCGACGGCGGTGAACTCGCCCTCCTGAAGCACACGCAACAACCGGGTTTGGGCGTCGATCGGCATGTCGCCGATCTCGTCGAGAAACAGGGTGCCGCCTTGCGCCTGTTCGAAGCGCCCCATGCTCCGCGCGGTGGCGCCGGTAAAGGCGCCCTTTTCGTGGCCGAAGAGTTCGCTCTCGATCAGCTCGCGGGGGATCGCAGCCATGTTGATCGCGACGAACGGACCGTTTCGGCGCTTGCCAAAATTGTGCAAGGCGCGCGCGACCAGCTCCTTGCCGGTGCCGCTCTCGCCCATGATCGTCACCGTCAGATCGGTGCCCATCAACCGGGCGAGCGTGCGATAGACCTCCTGCATTGCCGGCGAGCGGCCGATCAAGGGCAGCTGCTCTTCGAGATCGTCTTCGGACGGCGGCAGATCGGGTGGGGCGGTGAGAGCGCGCTCGACGACGCTGACGAGCTCGCGCAAATCGAAGGGCTTCGGAAGATATTCGAAGGCACCGCGTTCCGTCGCTTTGACCGCCGTCAGCAATGTGTTCTGCGCGCTCATGACGATGATGCGCAGCTCCGGGCGGATCTTCTTGATCCGCGGGATCAGATCGAGGCCGTTCTCGTCCGGCATGATCACGTCGGTGATGACGAGGTCGCCTTCGCCATCGGCAACCCATCGCCACAAGGTCGCGGCATTGCCGGTCATCCGCACATCGTGCCCGAGCCGGATCAGCGCCTGGTTCAGCACCATCCGTATCGCGCGATCATCATCGGCAACCAGGATCGTCGAAGTCATCAGCCGGTACCGTCTTGCGCGACCACGGGCAGAAACACCCGGAACACCGTGCGCCGGGGCTGGCTATCGAATTCGATGACGCCGCCGTGATCGCCGATCACTTTGGCCACCAGTGCAAGACCGAGGCCAGAGCCGTGCCGTTTTGTCGTGACGAACGGGTCGAAGAGGTAAGGGCGCAAATCCTCGGGGATGCCTGCGCCATTGTCGGTCACCGAGACCATCAGTGGCAAAAATTGACGGCCCTCGCCACCAGGAATCGCGAGCCGCAGACCGTGACGGTAAGCTGTCGTCAGAATAATCTCACCGTCCGCGTCGCGTAACGCCTCGGCAGCATTCTTCACGAGATTGAGGAATACCTGAACCAGCAGATCGTGGTCTCCCGCAACCGCGGGAAGTGACGGGTCGTATTCCTCGATAAGGCGGACATGACGGGCAAAACCGGATTGCGCCGCTTTGCGCACCCGCTCGAGCACCTGATGGATGTTGACCGCTTGGCGCTCGATCGGCCGGTGGTCGGAGAAGGCTTCCATGCGATCGACGAGGGCGACGATCCTATCGGTCTCGTCACAAATCAGCTGCGTCAGGGTCCGTCCCTCGGGGTCGGCGTCCTGCTCCAGCAGCTGTGCCGCGCCGCGGATGCCGGAAAGCGGGTTCTTGACCTCATGGGCGAGCATCGCCGCCATCGCCGTTATCGAGCGGGTGGCGTTCCGATGGGTTAGATGACGGTCCATCTTGTCCGCCATCGAGCGCTCATGCAGCGTCAGCACGAGCATGTCCGCCCCTTCTCCGGTTAGTGCTCCCTGGATTGTTACCAAACGGCTGCCGAGCCGCGGCCCCTCGAGCAGCATGTCATATTCGGAGATCGTGTGGCCGACGCGCCAGACCAGGTCGACGAGGGAGAGCAGCGGACTGTGCGGTGCAACAAAACCGGCCAAGGCGTTGCCGCATATTGCAGCCGCGCCGGAACCGAGAAACTGCTCGGCGGCAGGGTTGACGAACTGAATATGCCCGCCGCGATCGATCACGATAACGGGATCAGAAAGAGCCGCCAGGATAACCGCCGCTTCGACGGGGCGACCGGGGAGCACGTTCGGCGCCGCCTCGCTCCGACGCCGCCGCCGGAAGGCCATGGCTACGCCGTGGGGCGAGCCACCAGCGGCTCGTAAAAGGAGCGGATCAGCTGCCTGACGCAAGCCGCATCCATTGTCCGGTTAATCGCCGCGCGAAATTCCGCCGAGCCCGGAAAGCCTTTGGAATACCAGCCGATGTGCTTGCGGGCAATGCGCATGCCCACGGCACTCCCGTAATGGCTCAGCATATCTTCGTAATGGTTCAGCACGATCTCGAGCTGCACAGAAGGCGGCGGGTCGGGAACACGAGCCCGCTTTCCGATCCAACCCGCCACCTGGCGAATGAACCACGGCCGTCCATAGCACCCGCGGCCGATCATCAGACCGTCCGCGCCCGATTCGTGCAGAGCCCGATCGGCGTCATCGAGGTTGGCGATGTCGCCGTTCGCGACCACCGGGATCTTCACGCCCTCCTTGACCGATCGGATAAACCGCCAATCAGCCGACCCCGCATAGAGCTGACAGCGGGTACGTCCGTGCACTGTTATCATGCGGATGCCGCATGCTTCGGCAATCCGGGCGAGCCTCGGTGCATTACGATTGTGCTCGTCCCAACCGGTGCGCATCTTCAAGGTAACCGGCACGTCGACTGCCCGGACCGTCGCTTCGAGAATCCGCGCGGCATGGGTTTCGTCCCGCATCAGCGCCGACCCGGCATGGCCGTTGACGACTTTTTTCACCGGGCAGCCGAAATTGATGTCGATGATCTCCGCACCGCGATCAGCGTTGAGCTTGGCCGCCTGGGCCATGACCTGGGGGTCGCATCCCGCAAGCTGCACCGCCATCGGCTGCTCTTCGGGACAATTGCGCGCCATCGTTAGCGATTGCCGGGTCTCGCGGATCATCGCCTCGCTGGCGATCATTTCGGAGACGACGAGACCCGCCCCCAACTGCTTGACCAGACGCCGAAACGGCAGATCGGTCACGCCCGACATCGGCGCCAGGATGACCGGCTCCTCAATCATCAATGAACCGACCGAAATGCCCATTATTTGCGCAATTATGCCATCTGCCTAGCCGTTGGGCAGATACTAGAGTCTTTTTTGCTGCACCGCAATATCGGCTTCTGAGCGCACTAGCGCGACCATAGGAAGCGGCGAGGAGCGGCTCTCGGGGAAAGCTTATGACAGCCGGCCGTCTCGCCGGTGCGGAACGAGCCGA
>DATNKF010000242.1:0-9739 GCA_035603555.1 Allostellaceae bacterium | reverse complement strand
CGGCACCCGAGGTGCCGGCGCGCGACTTCGACCACGGCCACGCCACCTACATTGCCCCGCCCGAGGATGGCAGCGGCATCGAAATCAAGGTCGACCCGAACAGCGAGCGGCTTCAGGTCATGCAGCCCTGGCCGGCCTGGGATGGCGAGGATTTCCTCGACATGCCGGTGCTGATCAAGACCAAGGGCAAGACTACGACCGATCACATCTCGCCGGCCGGGTATTGGTTGCGTTTCCGCGGCCATCTCGACCAGTTCAGCGACAACATGTTCATGGGCGCGATCAACGCCTTCAACGACGAGGCCGGCAAAGGCATCGATGTGCTGAGCGGCGAGAAGGACCAGCCTATCGCCAAGATCGCCCGCCATTACAAGGCGGAGGGCGTCAAGTGGATCGCGGTGGGCGACAGCAATTACGGCGAAGGCAGCAGCCGCGAGCATGCGGCGTTGTCGCCGCGGCTACTGGGCGGCGCGGCCGTAATCGCCCGCAGCTTTGCGCGGATACACGAGTCCAATCTGAAAAAGCAGGGCCTCCTGGCGCTGACCTTCCAGAACCCTGCGGATTACGATCGCATCCGCGCGGACGACCGGGTGAGCCTCGTTGGACTAGCTGGGATGGCGCCGGGCAAGCCTGTCGAATGTCGCATCCGGCATGCGGACGGGACCACCGAGACCCTGCACCTCAACCACACCTTCAGCACCTCCCAACTCGAGTGGTTCCGCAAGGGCTCAGCCCTGAACCTCTTCCACCACTGACGGCCGGGAGTCGTCGCCCCGGCGGGGTGACTGTCCGCCGCGAAGATGCCCAAATTCTGTCCTATCGAGAGGGAGGAGTCACCTAACGACTACGCGCCCATGATGTCACGACCCGGTTCGTCCGCATTGCTGCCAAGTGAGCAGTGGGGCCGGCGATTTCTATCGAGCCGGTCGTACCGGATTGAGGCGCACAGGCAGCGCGGCTTTACGCTGCTCGAGCTTCTCGTCGTGCTCGCCATCCTGGGGCTACTGATCGGGCTTGTCGGCCCCCGAGTGATGCAGCAATTCGGATCCGCCAAGGAGAAAGTCGCGCACTTATCGATCGGGCGCCTCGCGACGGCCCTCGATATGTATAAACTCGATGTTGGGATCTATCCGACGGCGGAGCAAGGATTGCAGGCGCTGGTGACCCCGCCGTCAGGGGTCGCCAATTGGCGAGGGCCCTACATGACGGGAGAAAAGGTGCCGGAAGACCCTTGGGGCCGACCCTTCGTCTACCATAACCCGAGCCAGCGCGCGGGACACGAATTCGATCTCTATTCGCTTGGGCCGGCCGGACAGGCTGGCGGCCCGGGCAGTTCGGCCATGATCCTGAACGAATAAGAACGCCACAGCCTCAATCGAAGCTGCCACCCCAGGCGAGGACCGCGTACCCGCCCGGCAGCTCCGCCCCTACGCGAACGATGGCAGTGCGCTCAACGCGGCTCGGCCCTACCGCACTTGCGATCATCCGCACGATCAGCGGATTTTCCGACACCTGATTTGCCGAAGCCGTGGTTGGTGAGACCGGTCGGAACTGAGAGAGGGCGGTGGCCACGATCGGATCGGCGCTCAACTGGTTCGGTTCTGCGGGAGCGAAGAGCGACAGATGGGGACGGATCGCTGCAAGGACAGCCGGGGTCATGCCGAGCACGCGACCGAGCTCGTCAATGGTTTCGAGCGGCGCACCCGGGGGCCCGTAATCGAGGCCCGCCGCTCGATAGGCCGCGGGCTGGCCTTGTTGCGGCGCGCCTGTCCGTTGCGGCGCGCCTGTGGATCCGACCCATTCGCCGATTGCCGCCGCCAGCTGCCGCGCGCTTCCCGGGTCGCTGCCGATAGTGCGCAACAGCGCTTCTAGGAGCTCCGGTGAAGCCAAACTCGGATTGACCCGCCCTGCCTCGTCTCGAAGTTGCACGACTACCCGGCTGCCGCCGACTGTCAGTTCGTGCGGGGAGCCATCCACCGGCCAGCGCTGATCCGGGTTCGGATCCAGCAGATTGAAGATGGCGGCAACTATAGCGCCATCATCGGCCGCTTCGGCCGTCGCCTCCGCCACCATATTGCCGGCGATGCGGACTTCGGTTCGCCCATTCGCCGTCACATGCGCGACGATGAAAGCGATCAGCACCAGCGTCCACAGCACGATAATGAGAGCAAAGCCATCGCTGCTGCGGTAAGTCGCGGATAATCGCAATCGTCCCGTCATCGGACTAGAGACCGTTGGGGTTGGACAGACCAGGGACACCCTTGCGCTGAAGCTGCTGGGGGACCAGCCCGGCATTGATCAGCTGGCTGCGCAAATCTTCGGTCAGAGCCCGCGCATCGCGCTGATCATGCACGACATGTGGCGTAATCAGCACAAGTAGCTCGGTGCGGTTCCGCGCGTTGTTCTGGGTCGACAAAAACGCGCTAAGAATCGGGATGTCTTTGAGCAGCGGAATCCCGCTGTTTCCCTCCGACGCGTTGTCTTGGATCAGCCCGGCCATCCCGACCGTCTGGCCGTCCTGCACCGCCACCCGCGTGCGGAATATCTGATCGTTGAAGGTCGGCGAGCCAGCAACAGTGTTCGTTGCCGCAGCTGCCACAGAGCTCACCTCCTGGGCGATGTCGAGGGTGACGAGGCCCCCTGAGTTGACCCGCGGCGTCACCTGCATGATGACGCCCGTCGAGTGATAGTCGACGCTGTTGACGACAGGCGCATTGGCCGCAAGCGTGCTCGTCGCGGTCCCGGTCAGAACCGGCACTTGCTGACCTACCTGCAGCCGTGCAGGCTCGTTGTCGAGCACCATAACCTGTGGCGCCGACAGCACCTTGACCTTGGTCACCGACGAGAGCGCAGCGAGCGCAAAATTAGGCAGCTTGCTGAGGATGAAATAGGGGCTGGCCGACGGAAAGGTCAGGCCGCGCAAACTAGGAAACCCGGTAATCGGAGGGGGACCCAGCGTGTTGGCGACGTGCTCGACCTTGAAGAAGAATTGGGTGCCGTATTGCAGCTGGTCGTTTAGGTCGACCTCGGCGATCGTCGCCTCGATCAGCACCTGCAGCGGGATGATGTCGATCTTGCGCAGCATCCCCTCGATGACCGAGTACTCGCTCGGCGTGGCGTAGATCAACAGAGCGTTGTTGCGCCGGTTCGCAATGATGCGAATGCGGTTCTCCGGCCCAGGGCCCCCCGTCTCGGTCGATAATGGTTCGGTGGCAGGCAGTGGAGCCTCGGGCGCGGGCGCGGCCGACGGGATAGCCGTTCCCAGGCCGCCTGCCACTCCGCCGCCTCCCGTGCCGGTTGTCATACCGGCTCCCCCTCCGGCTCCGCCGAGGCCTGACGTGGAGCCTTGGCCACCGAAACCCGAGGTGCCGGCTCCGGGACCGCGTCCCCCGCCGATCGTGAGTTGCTCGGCACCAGGGGGGGTGGAACCGGGCGGCGCTCCAGTGGGACTGACGTTGCGCGGCGTGAACGCGCGCTGGAGCAGAAGCTCGAGATCCGCGCTCTGACCGTTCTGCACATAGTAAACATGCCAGGCGCGCGCGGTCGCGTCCTCGGCCCGATGCATAAGGCCGACAAAGCGTTGAGCCGCATCGATATAACGCGGCTGCGAGGACACCACGAGAACGGCATTGACCCGTGCCATCGGCAGCACGCGAACGATACCCGCGAGAGCGCCCTCGCCTTGGGCCTGTAATACCCTCTCGAGCTCGCTTGCGAGCTTAGCAGGATCGCCGTCGCCCGCCGGGAAGAGGGCGTACGATTGGCCAGCCAGGAGATCGATGTCGAAGGCGCGGATCAGACTGGTCAAGGTCCCACGTACCGCGGCGTCACCGCGTACGAGGAGCGCGTTGCGCCCCGGGTCGGCGCTGATTTTGCCGCCCTCGGCGACAAAGGGCTCGAGCGTCTTGGCGAGGTCCTTCGCCGCGGCATAACGCAGTGCGACCACCTGAGTGCCGGCGCCTATCGCATCAGCGGCGGAGGCCCGGTTGCTCGCCGCGCCCACGGCGATCGGCACGACAGCGTAGATTCCGTTCTTTTCGACCAGGGTTGCGCCATTTTCGTTGAGCAAGGTCTCGAGTGCCGGCAGCAGCGCCGAGCGCGGCAGCGGGCTAGCGGTCTCGATCGAGCCACTACCGTGAACGTTGGGATCGATAGTGTAGTTGAGCTTCAGTGTGGTGCCGAGGATCGTGCGGACAATCTCGCGAATGTCAGTGTCGACGAAATTGAGCGTGATTTCTCCCGGTTGCCCTGTGGCGCCCGCCACCGCTGGCGGTTCCACGACTGGCGTTGTCGCGACACCGCGCGCCTCGAAGTCGCCTCGGCTGCGGCTACTCGGGATCGTCGCATTCACGCGCGGCGGCGCTGCTTCCAATGCCTGTGGCTGTTCAAGCGGCTCCAGACCAGACGGTGAGGGATAGACTTGACAGCCGGCAAGCAGCGTCAGCGCCATCGCCAAGATCGGTGGACGGCTCATGGCTGCCTGTCGATCCGAGCTGGCTGAGGCGGCGGCCGGCCGCGGCCGGGCGGGACACCCGGCCTCGCCGGCGGAGCCGCTGCAGGAGACGGTGGAACGGGTGGGCGTACCGCAGCAGCCGCGGCCGGAGCCGGGCCGGGCGGCGTTGCGCCAAGGTTCGGATCGATTTTGGGCGCCAGGGTCTTGGCTCCGCCCGGACCGCTCAACGCAACCTCGCGCGGTGTTATACTCTCGATGCGCCAGCCGCTCACGGCTTCGCCCTCGGTCAACTTCAACGGCTTGGCGCCATTCACGGCGAAGATTGCGATACTGCGCCCAGGCTCAGTGACAATCCCGGTCAAGCGCGTGTCGGCGAGATCGGAGGTGCCTCCGCTATTGTCGGCAGCAGTCTGTGGCGGGCGTCGGGAGCTGCTGAACAGCGGTCGGCCAAGAACCGTCGCAAGGAGCTCCTCCAGGCGGGCGCTCTGTTGGCGGCGGGGGGCAGGGGGCATATCGGGCCGCCTTGGAAGCTCGCTCCGCCCCTGTTCGTCGGTCGCAGCGGGGAGAAGTTCGAGAAAGACGATTGCGCCGAAGACCAGGCATCCGGTGAGCAGCAGGTAAATCGCGAGGCGGCTGATCATGGCTTGGCGGCGACCGGATTTTCGTTGGCGCGATAGCCGTAGACGTCGAGCCCGGCATCGAGCCCGGTTGTCGCAACTGCCCCGCCCCCCCGCCTCTCTGCCCGCAATCTGCCGTGGATGTGGAGGTTGTCGACCACGAGCGGCGGCGTCGCCGCCTCAAGTCTGGCAAGCAGCTTCACCAAGGTCTCGTACGGCCCGTTTAGGACATAGCGCAGGCCGATCCGGCGGTAACCTCCGCGCATCTCCGCCGGGAGGCTTTCGGTGCTGCTGATCATAGCGCCCACGGAAGCGGCAAGTTCCTCAATGCGGCTTTGCAGGTTAGCCGCAGCAACGGCATCACTGGAGCCATCCAGAGTGACCTTGCGCGTGCCTGCCGCGGCGCGCAATTCGGACAGCTTCGCGCGCAATCCAGGCAACTCCTGCGCGGCAACTTCCAGCCGAGGGAGTAGCGTATGGCGGTTCTCCAGGACCGATTGGCGCTCCGCATACAGGTCCACAAGCGGGGTAACTATCAGGAAATACACGCCCGCCAACGCGATCAGCAGCAAAATCAGCGCCCAAAGCTGGCCGCGGCGGCCGGTCGGCAGTGTTGCGAGTGAGACTATGGCGCAACCTCCGCGTTGATTGTGAACAGCTCCGAGCCAAGCGCCTCGAGCCGCGTCACCGGTGCCGCGAACCCGGGGTTTCGGAACGTACCATCGGCGGCGAGCGGTGCAATCAATCGCGCAGCCGCGGCGGACCGGCCACTGAGGGTCACTTTCCGCTGCCGCAACTCCACCTCGGTCAGGTAGGTATCGTCCGGTAGGATACGGGTCGCAGCCGCCAAGACTGCCAGCGGGCGTCCGGACTTGTCACCCTCGCTTTCGACAAAGGTGGCGCTTCCCGCCAACCGTTCGATTTCCTGGCGCAGGCTGTCGGCCTCGGCTGCGGCGGCGCGACCGGCGGCGACCTCTTGCTCGATAGAAGCAAGGGCTACCTCTTGACGCACAAAAGGTATCACGACAGCCGCGAGGCCGAGGGCGACGCAACACACGGCCGCAGACCACGTGAGCCGGCTCGAGGAGTGATGCCGGTGTCCGCTATCCTCTAGGGGCAAATAGGTGCCGACGTCCGGACCATCGGCAATCTCGGCTCGTCCAGGTCGGATCCCGGCTTGGCTTAGAGCCGTGAGCAATGGCGCGAGGTTGGCTTTCGGCACGAGAAAGAGGCGGACCGACAATCGTCCGTTTTTCCGGTCGGCTCCCTCGATCCGGTGATTCCAGTAGAGTTCTTCAGCTTTAAACGGGGTCTCACGGTCCATTTCGAAAGCAAGGACTTGGTCGAGCTCGCGCTCCGCGGCCAGCGGCAAGCTCACCGTCTTGCCGAGTATGTCCTCCTCACCGAGACGCAGGACCGTCGCCCGCCCGGTTGCGCTAGGGAGTTCCGCCAAATTGGTCGCGTTCAGCGCGAAGCGGCCGAGCGGCGTCTCCTTCCCGTTTCGACGAACACCGACTGCAACCGCGTCGATGCCGCGGCCCAGCTGTCCGATCGGGCTGATCACCATCGCGTCGGCCGCCGTCAGCGCAGACCGGCGCAACTCCTGTGGCAGTAGTTCGCTAAGCCGTCCGAACCACCAGACAAAGAACTCACGCATCATAATCCGAAATGAAGCCGACCCAAATCCGCCTACAGACCTATCGCCAATGTTACAGAGGGAAGCACGAGCTGGGAAGATGGACCAGCCGTATCACGGCGATCGTTGCTGCGAAGGCTCGGATAGGTGGCAAAACTATAGCAGAAATCTCCTCCAGTACACGCAATTCGAGTTTACGGATGCATACGCTCTTCCTGTCCGAGAAGACGAAACACAATTTCCCTGACGCCGAAATTTGCAGATGCGAATCGGGCCCATGGCTCAGTGCTGGGGCGCGGCAATTAGGTCGGGCCAACGGCGTCGGTCACCCGTTGCGAATCCGAGGCGAACGCGAATGAGTTCGGGGATTTCGCGGCTGTCCCACTGCGACTGCCAGCTCGCCGGCTGACCTGGTGACGGCGAGCCCCAATAGGCGAGATCAAGGCGCTCTACCCCGCGGATCAGCTCGGTCTTAATGGGCTCGGGAGGCGGCGCGGTGGATAGCTCGTGGCGACGCGGGGTCCAGCGCAGCATGAGCCTTCCCTCGTGAAGCTCGAGCGTGATGTCAGCGCGGCGGGTTGTGCCGAACCCGGTCGGCAGATCGCCAACAAACGTTAGACTGTCCGGGCGAGCTTCGAACTTCTCCGTGCTGGAGGCACCGAGAAAAATGCCACCCGGCGAGTGCAGCGAAATTCCGCTCACGAGCCTGCGCAAGACGCGGGCGCCGGCATCGAGATCCGCGGTTTCGCCAACTCTCCGCGTCTGCGCCCCCCACATTGTAAGACCGGCTCGCACGCCTTGAGTGAGCCCGACCATCAGAAACCCGAGCACAACCAGAGCGACGAGCATCTCAAGCAGAGTGAAGCCGCTCTGCCGCCCGGACATGCTGGGGCTCAGCGTCACGGCGTCACCCGCCGCTCGCCGTGGCGCTGAGCCGCATCGTCTTCAGCACCACCGATCGTTCACCCCTACGCCCGGGCCACGAGATAGCGACCTCGACATCGAATAGCGTCGCCGACGCGGTAGGACTCCCGTTCGGGTCTGCCACTTGGCGAGTTCCCACCGGCCGGGCGCGCAGCCGCCAGTGATAGCCCCCGCCATCATCAGTGAATTCCCCCTGGATCAGAGCGGCGCTCCGCCCAACCGCGGCGAGATGAGACTGCGCACGCTGGACCGCCTCCTCGACCCGACCCGCGGTGTTGACGGCCAACAATCCTCCGCCGGCCGCCTGAAAGAGCCCGACGATGGCGAGTGCCGCGATGGCAAGCGCTACGACGACCTCGAGCAGGGTGAACCCGCTGTCCCGAGAGCTGCGTTCAGCGACCATTGGCGACGCTTACCCGACCGGTCAGCCAGTCGACGCCGACGCCGATACGGCGTTGTCCATCGATCAACGATATTCTGCCACCCGTTGAGCTACCGTCGGGGTGGAAGCGAATGTCGCCTTCCCCGGCACTACGTGCTTCGCCGGAGATCGTCAAAAGCTCGATCGACAGATCGGCTGGCAGGCGCCGCGGCGGCGCCGCGCCGATCCTGTAGCGGTGCCCGACCAGATCGAGGTCGAAGGCGATCGGGCGGTTGCCGACAATCGCCTCGGACCGCGCCAGGCGCAAGCCCGCGGCGAGTTCGGCGGCGGTCGCCTCGATGCCCAACCCGCGGCTCCAAGGCGGTTTGTAGCCAGAGATCAACGCCAGGGCCAAGCCGAGTATGGCGAGCACTGCGAGGAGCTCGATCAGGGTGAAGCCGCCGGAACGATCGGCGCATCGCTCGGTCCAGGCCCGCGGCAGCCGTAGCGCGGGCTCACCCCGCGAGATCATTGAGGCTCAGCATTGCCGTCAGCAACGCGCTGACGATGCCGGCGACGGCAAGGCCCATCACAATCGTGATCAGCGGCACGGCGAGCGCGACGAGCCGCTGCACCATCAGCCGCGCCTGCTCGTCATGGATGTCGGCGGCCTTGAGCGCCATCGCCGAAAGCTGCGCCGCTTCCTCACCGAGCTGCAGGAGATGGACCGTCCGCGCCGGAAACAGACCGGCCGCAGCCAGTGGTCGCGCCAAGCCTGCGCCGCCCTTCGCCCCCTGCTCCGCAGCTTCGACCGCCGCGGCGGCTGCAAGGTTGCCGAGCGCTTCTTTGGCAATTCCGAGCGCGGTGATCAGCGGCACCCCGTTCTGCAGCAGGCTGCCGAGCGTGCGCGTCAGCCGGGCGGCGAGGGTCTCGCGGAGCAGACCGCCGACGACCGGCAGACGCAGCAGCAAGCGATCGAGCTTGAGCCGGTTGGCGGGCCGTGCGAGCAGCTGGCGCGCGATCAAAGCTGCCGCCAACATGCCGAAGAGAAACCACGGCCCGGCCGCACCGACGGCCGTGCCGAGCACCATCAGCGCGCGCGTCGAAGCGGGGAGCTGAGCACCCGCCTGCTCGAAAATCGGGGTGAACTGCGGCAGCACGTATTCGAGCAAAAGCACGATCGAGCCGATCGCCGCGACGACCAGCAAGGCCGGATAGATCAGGGCCGACCGCAGGTTGGCAGAAAGGCTGCGCTCACGCTCGAGCAAGGTGCCCAGACGGTCGAGCGTTTCGGGCAAAGTCGCACCCGCTTCGCCGGCTCGGACGAGGCCAACATAGAGCTTGGAAAAACTGCGCGGCTCGCTTGCCAATGCCGCCGCGAGGGGGCTGCCGCCACGCACTTTGTCGCGAACGTTGCTGAGGACGATGCGGGCGCGGGCGCTCTGCGTGTTGTCGGCGACAAAGCGTAGAGCGCGGTCGAGATCCTGCCCTGCCGCCAGCATGATGGCGAGTTCGCGAGTGACCTCGCCGAGGGCCGCTTTGTCTATACCGCGGGCACCGCCGAGATCGATCTGCAGCAGGTCGCCGAGACCTCGGCGGCGATCGGCCGGATCGGCGCGCAGTACAATCTGCCCTTGGCGCTGCAGCCGCTCGACCACGATGGCGCGATCGGGCGCCTCCATGACGCCGTGAACGACATCGCCGCCGCCATCGACCGCCGCCCAGCGAAACGAAGGCATGTCAGTTTC
>DATNKF010000241.1:0-2684 GCA_035603555.1 Allostellaceae bacterium | reverse complement strand
GGGCGCGGACCTCGTTCAGGCGGTGCGCGCGAGCGGCGCCGAGATCATCCAGCGGGCGACCGTCTGGAGTCTTGACCGACATCTCGAGGTCGGCGTCTCGGTCGGCGGCGTCTCGGCCTTCGTCAAGGCGCGGCGCGTGATTCTGGCGACGGGCGCGCTGGAGAGGCCGTTTCCGATTCCGGGTTGGACGCTTCCGGGGGTGATGACCGCCGGCGCCGCACAGACGATGCTGAAGTCATCGGGCCTCGTGCCGGACGGGCGGACGGTGATCGCCGGTCAGGGACCGCTGCTTTGGCTGCTCGCGGCGCAGATCCTGCGCCTTGGCGGTCGCATCGACCGCATCCTCGACACGACCGAGCGGCGAAACTATCTTGCCGCGCTGCCTCACGCCTTCGCCTTTGTGACGTCGCCCTATTTCGCAAAGGGACTCGCCCTGATGAAGGAGGTGCGAGCGAATGTACCGGTGGTGACCGGAGTGAGCGAACTCGCGGCCGCCGGCGACGGTCGGCTCGCAACCGTAACCTATGCGGCCGGCGGCGGACGCGAGACGATCTCGGCCCAGTTGCTGCTGCTGCACCAGGGCGTGGTGCCCAACGTCAATCTCGCGATGGCGGCCGGGATCGAACATCGCTGGGACGACCTTCAGCTCTGCTGGTCGCCCGTGCTTGATCGCGACGGCAGCACGTCGGTCGAGGGCATCGCAATCGCTGGAGATGGTGCCGGGATCGGCGGCGCAGGAGCTGCCGTTATCCGCGGCCGTATCGCTGCACGAGCTGCGGTCGAGGCTCTGGCGCCCACGGCTGCTGCGAAGCTGACTTCCATGGCGACATTGCGGACGGGCCTGGTTCAGGCCGAGCGCGGCCGCGCCTTCCTCGATACGCTGTTCCGTCCCGCCCGGCAGTTTCGTATCCCCGCAGGCGACACCATCGTCTGCCGCTGCGAGGAGATCACGGCCAAGGACATTCTCGACGCCGTCGCGATCGGTGCGACCGGTCCGAACCAGCTCAAGGCTTATCGTCGCACCGGCATGGGTCCCTGCCAGGGCCGTCTCTGTGGTCTGACAGTCACCGAACTGATGGCGCAAGCCCGTAGCAAGAGTCCCCAGGAGATCGGCTATTATCGGCTGCGTGCACCGGTGAAGCCGATCACGCTGGCGGAGCTGGCGGCCGTGCCGAAGACAGAGGCCGACGTCCAGGCGGTGGTGCGCGGATGACGAAGCTCGCGGATGCCATCATCGTGGGTGGCGGCATCCACGGATGCTCGACCGCGCTTCACATGTGCCTCGCGGGAATGAAGCCGGTGCTGATCGAGAAGGACTATGCCGGTCGCCACGCCTCTGGGGTGAATGCCGGCGGCGTTCGTCAACTCGCAAGGCATGTTGCCGAGATCCCGCTCTCGATCCGCTCGATGGGAATTTGGGAGCGGATTGAGGAACTGGTCGATGATGCCTGCGGCTTCGATAGCCACGGCCAGGTGCTGGTCGCCGAGAACGACGCCGAATTCGATGCGTGTCGCGCGCGCGTCGCCGAGCTGAACGCGCTCGGCTTTACCCACGAAGAGCTGATCGATGGGCCGGAGCTGCGGCGGCTGGTGCCGGCGGTGGCCGAGAGCTGCCCTGGCGGTGTGGTGTCGCGGCGCGATGGCGCGGCCAATCCAGCCAGAACCACCACCGCGTTCCGCCGCAAGGCGGCCGCGCTCGGCGCGACCGTCTGTGAGGGTGTGGCAGCGACCAACATTCGAAAGGAAGGTGGCTTGTGGCGGGTTGATGTCGGTGCCGATACCTATGCGGCGCCGGTGCTCGTCAACGCCGCAGGGGCATGGGCCGGCCGCATTGCCGCGGCGCTTGGTGAGCCGGTGCCCGTTGAGACCGTGGCGCCGATGCTGATGATCACCTCCCGCGTGCCGCATTTCATCGATCCGGTGGTGATCCTGCGCGGCCGCAAACTGTCCTTCAAACAATTCGCCAATGGCACGGTGCTGATCGGCGGCGGTCACCTGGCGACGCCCGATCAGGACCGAAACGAGACCGTGCTGGACTGGCGCAGCCTCGCCGTCAGTGCCCGCACGGTGTTCGAGCTCTTCCCCGTGATGCGCAGCGCAACCATCGTCCGAGCCTGGGCCGGCATCGAGGCGAAGACGGGCGATGATCTGCCCGTGCTCGGCCTGAGCGCCTGCCACTCCGGGCTCTATCACCAATTCGGCTTTTCGCTGCATGGCTTCCAGCTCGGCCCCGGCGCCGGCGCCGTGATGACGGAGTTGATCGTCAATGGTGGCACCCAGACACGGATCGGCGATCTCAGCATCGACCGTTTCCAGCCTTCACACCCAAGCACCAAGATGAGGACATCATGAACATCATCCGCAACATCCGTACGCCGATCATGCACCGCGCCGTTGAAGCCAACGGGCTTGTGTTTGTCGGCGGCACGATCGCGGACGACACCAGCGCTTCGATGGGCGAGCAGACCCGCAACATCCTCGGCAAGATTGCAGGCTATCTGAAAGCGGCGGGAACGGATTCATCCCGCGTCGTCAGCGCATCGATCTTCGTGACGGATCTGTCCAAGAAGAAGGAGATAGACGCGGTTTGGACCGAGTTCTTCGGCGAGAGCCTGCCGGCGCGAGCAACGGTCGGTGTAGCCGATCTCGGTGGCGGCGCCTTGATCGAGGTGGTGGTCACCGCG
>DATNKF010000240.1:0-3351 GCA_035603555.1 Allostellaceae bacterium | reverse complement strand
CCCGGGCGAAGCAGCCGGCATGAACGGCGCCAGCCCGAATGGGTACTACTACAACCCATAGGAGAAATCTTGCTGCAGATTTGCTGCAGATGGCGGAACGTGCAACAATCTACTCAATTCATGATTGCGGTCGGCCGACCGGCCAGGAGCGTGAAGGGCCCGAGATTGCTTCGCTGCGCTCGCAATGACAGCAAAGGCGGCCGGCTCGCGGGCGTAGGGTCATTGCGAGGAGCCGCAGGCGACGAAGCAATCTCGATGCAGAAGGGTCAGTCGGCCGGGGTCGCAATGACAGCAAAAGCATCGCCGGGAGCGGTCGGCGAAACCCGTTGCGGGGCGTGCGTTTTGGGATTAACCCGTGATCCTCGAGAGCTTCCTGGGCGGGTCGGTTTTTCGGATGGCGGGCAATCTCGTGCAAGGCGCGGTCTTCACCGTTATGGTGGTGCGCGCGGGCATGTTGCGCGATCCGGCCTTCGAGCTCGAGCTCGCCGAGCAGATCCAGCGCAGTCCGCGGTTTTTTCTCAACGCGCCGGTCGTGCTCGACCTGAAGGACGCCGCCGAATTTACTCGGGAGGCGGAGTTTGCCGAGGCGAGGGAGATCCTGCGCCGCCAGACGCTCACCCTGATCGGCGTCCAGAACACGACGCCGGCGCAGCTCGAGGCGGCCGCCGATGCCGGGCTCGCGAGCTTTGCCCCGAATGCTCCTCAGCCGAGCCGACGGCCGGCGCGCGATCCTGTGGCGAGCGCTCCGCCCACGGCCGCCGCTGGGGTCAAAACCCGGCTGGTGACCCAGCCCGTCCGGTCGGGCACACAGATCTATGCGCGCGGCGCCGATCTTGTCGTGACCGCCGCGGTCAGCCCGGGAGCGGAGATCATTGCCGATGGCAATATCCACGTCTATGGCGCACTCAGAGGCCGCGCCTTGGCCGGCGCCGGCGGCGACGCCGATGCCCGAATCTTCTGCAGCCGGCTCGAGGCCGAACTGGTCAGCATCGCCGGTCATTACCTCGTCAGCGAGCAGCTTCCGGCGGAACAGCTGGGCTTTCCGGTGCAGATCGCGCTCGTCGATGACCGGTTGACCGTGACCCGAAATTGACGCTCATCATTGCTGCGGCGCCGGTGGTCGGCGGGGCTCGCAACGCGCTCGGGGAAGGGTCCGCCGGGGGAAACGGGAGGTCTTCTTGGCAGGCAAGGTAATTGTCCTCACATCCGGCAAAGGAGGTGTCGGGAAGACGACCTCGGCGGCTGCAATCGCCGCCGGGCTGGCGCTGCGCGGCCACCGGACGGTCGTAATCGATTTCGATGTGGGGTTGCGCAACCTCGACCTGATCATGGGGTGCGAACGCCGAGTGGTCTTCGATTTCATCAACGTGATCAACGGCGACGCCAAGCTCAACCAGGCGCTGATCAAGGACAAGCGCAGCGACAACCTCTACATTTTCCCGACCTCGCAGACCCGCGACAAGGACGCGCTGAAGCGCGACGGGGTCGAGCTGGTGCTCAACGAGCTCAAAGAATCCTTTGATTACATCGTCTGCGACAGTCCGGCCGGGATCGAGCACGGAGCGATCACCGCACTCTATTTCGCCGACAGCGCGATCATTGTCACCAACCCTGAGGTCTCCTCGGTTCGCGATAGCGATCGGATCATCGGCATCCTCGCCTCGAAATCGCGGCGCGCCGAGTTCAACCTGGAGCCGGTCGCTGTGCACCTGCTGCTCAGCCGTTATTCGCCGGAGCGGGTGCGCAGAGGCGAGATGCTGGCGGTCGAGGACGTCAAGGAGATCCTGTCGATCCCGCTGCTCGGCGTCATTCCCGAATCGGAGTCGGTGCTGAAGGCGTCGAACACGGGGACCCCCGTGGCATTCGACGAGGAGAGCCCGGCAGGCCGCGCCTATCTCGATGCGGTCGCCCGTTTTCTCGGCGAGCAGCGCGAGCTGCGCTTCCTCCAGCCTGAGCGCCGGAACTTCTTCCGCGCGCTCTTCGGTAGAGCCTGATGGGCCTTCTCAGTCTTCTTTTCCCGGAGCGCCGGACGAGCGCGGTGATCGCCCGCGAGCGCTTGAAGATCGTGCTCGCCCATGAGCGGGCGAGCCGCAATGCCCCGGATTTTCTCCCCGTGCTGCAGCGCGAGCTGCTCGATGTCATCAGCCGCTATGTCGAAATCCGCGGCGACATGATCCGCGTCAATGTAGGAAAATCGGGCGACACCTCGCTGCTCGAGATCAACGTCGAGATCGACGGCGCCAAGGTCACGCCGGCCAAGAATGGCGCCGCCGAAGAGGGGAAGGCAGGAGCGCCGAGGATCGAACCTGGGGCAGCGACACCCTGGGTAAAGCCGAGCTGACGGAGCGCGCTCAGGGTTATTTCCGGCCGCCGCGCCTGAAGACGAACCCGATCAGCAGTAGCGGCACGACGACGACAGCGCCAAGCAACGTATAGGGCACGGCCCACTGGATTACATCGCCGACCAGGCGGCCGACAGACAGGATCGTGTGCCAGGTGTCGGTCAGGATGCCGCGCGCGGCGATGCCGAAATGAGTCAGCAGCAGCCCGACCAGCAGGCACAGCACGAGGGCGCCGATCGCCCGTCCGATCATCGAGCTCATACCGCGACCCCCGTCCGGTCTCGCTCCCACTCCTCCCTGACGAGGGGGTCGTCTTCCCGGGACAGCCGGCGGGTCTGTTCGGCGATGTACTTTGCTGCTGGCGCCAATCGCAAAAAGGCCCACGCCGCCGCGGCGCGAACGAGCGGCGAGCTATCGTCAAGACGGCGTCGCACAACGGCGAGGAGCTGCCCATCGCCCGCGGGCGCATTGCCGATCGCGATCAGCACGTTGCGCACGAACCTGTCGCGTCCGGTGCGCTTGACCGCCGTGCCGGCGAACATGGCGCGAAAGGCGGCATCGTCGAGCTCGGCCAATGCCGCCAATCGCGGTGCCGTCAGCTCGTTGCGCGGCGCAAAGTCGGGGTCCTCGGCGGCCCGCGCGAATTTGTTCCAGGGGCAAACCGCGAGGCAGTCGTCGCAGCCATAGATCCGGTTGCCGATCAAGGGGCGCAGCTCGACCGGGATCATCCCCTTGTGCTCGATCGTCAGGTAAGAGATGCAGCGCCGGGCATCGAGCCGGTAGGGCGCAGGAAACGCGGCGGTCGGGCAGGCATCAAGGCAGCGCCGGCACGAACCGCAGTGGTCGGCCTCGGCGGCGTCGGGCTCGAGTTCGAGGCTGAGATAGATTTCGCCGAGAAACAGCCACGAGCCGAAATCGCGCGATACCAGATTGGTGTGCTTGCCCTGCCAGCCAAGCCCGGCGCGCTCGGCGAGCGGCTTTTCCATCACCGGGGCGGTGTCGACGAAGA
>DATNKF010000239.1:0-2894 GCA_035603555.1 Allostellaceae bacterium | reverse complement strand
ACGAGGATACGGTCGACATAGCTCTCGCCGGCGAGCTTGTGGCTCGGGCGCGAGAACACGCCGCGAACGCGGTCAAGGTCATAGCGTGCGCTGAAATTGTCGGCGGCGACGAGGGCCGTGCCGGTGACCGCCGGGCCGACGCCCTGATGGCAGCGCAGCACGATCGGCATTTTAGAGCACCTTCCCGGCGACCGCCGAGTCGACGCAAAGCTCGAGGCTTGCCAGGCTCGACTGGTAGCCATAGCCGCCGAGGATGTTGACGAGCTTCGCCGAGTTGGTCATCAGGCGCGTCCAGCCTTTGACCTCGGCCATCTCGCGGGCGTAGCCCTGATAGAAGCAGATCCCTTGCGCGACGACGGCACCCGACGCCTCGATGCGGGCAGTCAGACCCATGCGATCGGCGGCGTGCTTGATCTCGGGCGAGGTCGCGACAATCACCGTCGTATCAGGATGCACCCGCCGCCCGTCGAGGGCGCCCGCCACCGCCTCAATCTCGAACAATGACAGCTGCGGTGCCGCAAAGACGACGACATCGAGCTTGTCGCCCGGCGCCTCGAAGCGAGCGCGGAAGGCCGCGATCTCGGCGGCGCCGATCGGAACGGCTGCAGGCGGAGGCCCGGCGAACACGGCTTGCTCGGCGGTGATGCCGGGCATGTGAAAGAGCGCCACCGACCCGAAGCTTGCCAAGGCCGCACCGAAATGCTTCAGCGCGTCCGAACCCGGGACCGCTTCCAGCCCCTCGATGACCGGAACCTCCCCGTAGGAGCCGCACGCCTCGCCGACGAGGGCGCCTAAGGCACCCCATTCGCTGAGGTCGCGCGGGTTCGCCCTCAGCCGGAACCGCTGGGTGGCGCGTCGGGTTGTATCGAGGTGATAGCCGTAACGCGGGGTGCGGCCGGTGAGTGCGGCGGAAAGCGCGGAGGGTCCGCCTTCGAAATTGCTGCGGGCGCCGAGGACGCTGTTGGCATAGATGACGGAGCCGGTATCGCCATAGGCAACATGCTCGCCGCGCAGCGGCGCCATGATCGTCTGATAGTTGATGCAGGTGTCGGTCATCAGCACGCCACAGGCCGAGAGTGCCTCGATCGCTCGTTTTTCGAGGGCCGCCATTGCGGCATTCTGCCCGAGCCGCCGATAGATCGCGAAATCGATGCCGCGCGGGTTGGTGATCGCCGGCACCCGAACCCGCCGCTCCGGCTCGGGTGCGGCAGCGAGGCCTTCGAGAAAGCGCACCCCGGCCTCGCCCAGGGACTCGGTGTCGGCCATGATGTGCGCGTGCGAGACGGCCACGAAATCGGCCGCGTCGAAGAATGCGCCGACCTCGATCTGATGGGCAATCGCCCAGCGCCGCGGCTCACCGAGCTCGCCCGCCAGCATCGCCCTTTCTTCGTCGGTCAGCCGCATTAACGAAACCTTGATCCCCGTGGGCTAGCGTCGAGGAAAGGAGGGCCGCCGCATGACCGAAGCAGCTCCCACATTGCTTTATCTCGGGTGCGCGGCATTGCTGATCGCCGCGGTCCTGCTCCCTCTGTCCGCGAAATTGCGGGCGGGGTTCTTCGCCGCGGTGATCATCGCCGCGGTCGCCGGCGGGCCAAGCCAACAGGTCGAGCCCGTCACAACCGAAATCATCGCGCTGAATTAGCCGCTCATGCCGCGGCGATCGCGATCCTGCGGGCGAGGAGATCGTCGACCTCGCGCTCACCGAACCCGGCCTCGAGCAGGATCTCGCGCGAGTGCTCGCCGAGCCGCGGCGCCGGTAGCCTCACTGCGCAGCCGGCCTCGCCAAATCGCACCGGCGGCCGCACCATCCGGATCGACCCCTCCGAAGGATGCTCGGCTCGCTGAAAGAAGTCGACGGCGGCGAGGTGATTGTCGGCCGGCAATTCGGCAAGCGCGTTGACCGGACCGCACGGGATGTCGGCGGCCTCGAGCTTATCGAGCCAGTACGCGGTCGGCGCGTCACGCACGCATTCGGCGACGAGCGCGTAGAGCTCGGCGACGTGGCGGCTGCGCGTCGGCGCGTCCGCGAGCCGGGTATCCTCGGCGAGTTCCGGACGGCCAGCGATGCGGAAGAAATCCCGCCAGTGCCGATCGGTATAGGGAAGGATGCAGATATGCCCGTCGAGGGTCTGATGCGGCCGCCGGTCGGGTGCCAGCATCCGGGAATAGCCGGGCGGCCCGAGCGGCGGCTCGAAGGTCAAGCCACCCATATGCTCGGCCATGACAAAGGCGGTCATCGTTTCGAGCATCGGCACCTCGACCGCTTGGCCGAGGCCGGTGCGTTCGCGCTGCAAGAGTGCGGCCATAACCGCATAGACCATGGTTAGCCCGACCGTCTTGTCGCCGATCAGGGTCGGAACGAACCGCGCCTCGCCGCCGGTCGCCATCTCGAGCGCCACGAGCCCGCTGCCGCCTTGGATGATGTCGTCGAAGGCCGGCCGGTCGGCGAGCGGGCCGTTCTGCCCGTAACCCTGGGCCGAGCAATAGACGAGCCGCGGGTTGACCTCGAACAGTCGCTCCCAGGAAAAGCCGAGCCGCGCCATCGCCTGCGGGCGCATGTTGTGCATCAGGACATCGCTCTGCGCGGCGAGGGCCAGCAGCACCGGTGCGGCGTCGGGCTGTTTCAGGTCGAGGACCAGCGAGCGCTTGTTGCGGTTGAGGTTGAGGAAGACGTGGCCCATCTCGGGGTGCCGGGCAGGGCCGGCATAGCGCATGATGTCGCCGTCCGGCGACTCGATCTTGATCACCTCGGCGCCGAGATCGCCGAGGATCTGCGTCGCCAACGGCCCGAGGACGACCGTGGTCAGATCGAGCACCTTAGTCCCGGCGAGCGGCCCCGGCTTAGCTTCGCTCACCGCGCTACCTGCAACATCATCAGCACCTTCGATCGATCG
>DATNKF010000238.1:0-4140 GCA_035603555.1 Allostellaceae bacterium | reverse complement strand
CTTCCCGCTGATCATGCTGACGGTGACGCGCTGGATCGGCCGCGCGCACCGGTTCTTCGACTTTATGGTCCCGTACAACTGGTGCCAGGTTCCGCAGAGCGCGCTCTTCATGCTGGTCGGTATCGGTTCAAAAAGCACGATCCTGGGCGCCAGCGCCGGAGAATCCCTCTACATCCTCGCCTGGATCGCCACCCTCGTCTACGAGTGGTACATCGCCCGGGTGGCTCTCGATACCACGGCCCCCGCCGCGGGTTTAATCGTCCTCGTCGACCTCATTCTCATGACTGTGATCAGCCTCGCCGCCGGCGGGCTCTACTGATATCGCGTCGCGCGCCGGGTGAATGCGAACGAGCGCGCCTACAGGATAGTCGGCGGGCCGCAATCACGAATGCATCGGCGATCCCGTTCGGCACACAGGTGTTGAGGAAACCCTTTCGCCCCGATCCGCGACTTCGTCGGGCTCCGTCGCGACTTCATCCAAGCCCGCGCCCTGGGGTGATGGGAACAGAGTCGGCGGGATAGCGGATTTCGACCAGGCAGAGGCCCGCGGCCGGTGCGGTCGGGCCGCCGGCGCGGCGGTCGCGCGCGGCAAGCGCGCGCCCCACGTCGTCGGGATGCCAGCGTCCCAGCCCGACCAGCTTCAGGGTGCCCGCCATGTTGCGCACCTGGTGGTGCAGGAACGAGCGCGCGCGCGTTTCGATATGGATCTCATCGCCGGCTCGGTGCAACTCCAGCACATCGAGGGTTTTGAGCGGCGATTTCGCCTGGCACAGCGAATCCCGGAAGGTCGTGAAGTCGTGGTGGCCGACGAGATGGCGGGCACCCTCCTGCATTGCCGCGAGATCGAGCGGCGAGGCGATGTGCCACACCCGGCCGCGTTCCAGCGCCGGCGGGGCCCGCCGGTTCAAGATCCGGTAGAGATAGACCCGACCGGTCGCGGAAAGCCGGGCATCGAAGTCCTCGGATGCGGCTTCCGCGGCGAGGACACTGATCGCGGCCGGCCGCAGATGATGATTGAGCGCGCTGCGCAGCACATCGGGCGGCACCATCCTCGGCAGATCGAGATGCGCGCTTTGGCCGAGCGCGTGCACGCCCGCATCGGTGCGCCCGGCGCCGTGGACGGTGACCCGCTCGCCGCAAAAGCGGGTGATCGCGGTTTCGAGCGCTTCCTGCACCGACAAGCCGTTCGCCTGGCGTTGCCAGCCGACGAGCCCCGTGCCGTCATATTCGATCGTCAGCTTGTAGCGGGGCACGGCAGCACTGTCCCGGCGGTGATCGGGTGACCGCGCAGAAAGGCGGCAACCTCGACTGCCGCACGGCCCGCACGCTGCACCCGCAGCGGCCGCAACACCCCTTCGCCGCAGGCGATCGACAGGTGCTCGTCGAGCACGGTCCCCGGTATGCCCGCCGCAGAACCCGGCAACGCGACTGCGGCGAGCACCCGAATGCGCTCGCCTCCGTCCCTGATCCGCGGGCCTTCGAAGAATGCGCCCGGCCAGGGGTCGAGTGCGCGCACCTGCCGCCCCAAGACCGCAGCCGGGAGGCGCCAATCGAGCCTGCCGTCTTCACGGCTGATCTTGCGGGCATAGGTGACGCCCTCCTGCGGCTGGGGCCGGGCCGCGAGGGTGCCGCGAGCCACCCCGTCAAGCCCCTCGACGATCAGCCGGGCACCGAGTGCTGCAAGCTCGCCGGAAAGATCGCCGGCGGTCGTGCCGGGTGTGATCGGCACCGCCTGCTGCAGCAGGATCGGCCCGGTATCGAGCCCTTCTTCCATCTGCATGATCGTGATGCCGGTCTCGCTGTCGCCGGCGAGCAACGCATGCTGGATCGGGGCAGCGCCGCGCCAGCGCGGCAGCAACGAGGCGTGCACGTTGAGACAGCCGAGACGCGGTGCAGCAAGGATCGCACGGGGCAAAATCAGACCATAGGCAGCGACGACCGCCGCATCGGCGTCGAGCCCCGAGAACGTCGCCTGCGCCTCTTGGGTCCGTACGCTGACCGGGCAGTTCACGGGGATCCGGTGCTGGATGGCGAGCAGCTGCACGGGCGAGGGTTGTGGCCGATGGCCGCGGCCGGCCGGGCGAGGCGGCTGGGTGTAGACCGCGCGGATGCGGTGCCCGGCCTCGATCAGCGCCTCGAGGATCGTCGCAGCAAACGCCGGCGTGCCCATGAAGACGAGGTCGAGTGCTTCTCTCGGGGGCGGGGCGGTCATCATTCGATCCCCGCCGCGCCGCCGTCAGGCAGGGACGGGAACTCGGCTGCGCTTTGCCTTGGCGAGCTTGCGCAGGATCATTCCACGCTTCACCAGCGAGAGATGGTCGACAAAAAGGATACCGTCGAGGTGCTCGATCTCATGCTGCAGGCAGGTGGCGAGGAGCCCCTCGGCGTGCATCTCGCGGATCTCGTTCTCGTGATCGAGATAGCGCAAACGGATCGCGGCCGGCCGGCTGACGTCGGCATAATGCTCCGGCAGTGACAGGCACCCTTCGCTGAAGGTCATCAGCTCGGGTGAGCGCCACAGAATCTCCGGGTTGGCGAGCCTGAGCGGCTGCGGTTTTTCTCCCTCGCGCGCGACATCGAGAACGATAACGCGGCTCGGCTGCCCGACCTGCGGTGCCGCCAGCCCGATGCCGATCGCCTGATACATCGTCTCCAGCATGTCATCCATCAGCCGCCGAACCTTGGCGTCGACGGCAGGGACGGGTCGCGCCTTGATTTTGAGCCTCGGATCGGGGGCGGTGATGATCGGGAGCAGTGCCATGGGAGCCGGCTCTACGTAGGGTGCCGGGCAATTCTCGTCAATATCGGCGAATCCGGGGCGGCGTCCCGGACGTCGAGCAATTCTTAACCCTTATTCGCGATAAGAAATTCTTAACCCTTATTCGCGATAAGAAAGGTCTTCTGCGACCGGCGATTTCGCTCTTGGAGACAGATCGATGGCTTGCCTCGCCAAGCTCACTCTGAACCAGCTTCTTGCCGCATCGAGCGTGGCGTTCGGCCTGGGCTTCGGCGTCCCGGCATTGGCCGGGTCGGCGTCTCAGGGAACGCCAACGCCGCCGCCGCAGAAAGGCGTCAACATCGGCAGCGGGCCAAAGGCGCCGGCGGCCGACGACCCGATAGCGCGGCTGCAGATGACAGCCGATCTGCTGGCGGTCGGGCGCGCCATCAAAGACCCCCTCGCCCTGGTCGTTGCGGCAAGGATTATGAAGACCCTGGGCGGCGCCGAGATCGACCTCAAGCCGGAGGCGAGGCGGGACACCGCCAATACGCAAAAGCGCGGCCAACCGGTGTCGCCGGAGACGATTCTCCTCGAAGCCCGCGACCTCGCCAAAGGAGACAAGATCACCAACCTACTGATCGACGAGACCGCTTCGTTAGGCGTCTTCCGGGACGCGGAGCAGCCCAAGACCCATCAGGACACCATTCAACCCGGCACTACCGACGTTTATACCGTCGTATTCAACGGCGGGCAGCTGGCCGAAGCGGGTATCGCCGGAGATGGCGACAGCGACCTCGATCTCTTCGTCTACGATGAGAATGACCACCTCGTCTGCCGCAGCACCGCGAGCACCGATCGAGAATATTGTCGCTGGTGGCCGAGATGGACGGGACCGTTTCGCATCGAGATCCAGAATCTGGGCGGGGTCGCAGATCTCTATCGCCTCGCCACCAATTAACCAAAGAAGCGGCTATCCTGCCGCCGATCAGGTGGATGCGAGGGCCTCGAGGAAAATTTCGATCGTCTCCGCTACGGGGCGCCGCAGGATGGTCTCGTTGGTGATCAGCTCGAATTCGGCTCCGTCGGCGGCGGAGCGCAGCGCCGGCCGGATCGCCATTCCCGATGCGAGCAGCCGTTCGGGCAGCCGCGCGGCATCACCGCCGCAAACGCGCAGCCGCGTAACGTTGGTCGCCGCTGAGGACCGCAGAACCCGGCAACGCTCATGCTCGCCGACCGCGCGGAACAGCGTCTCGGCGGTCCTCGCCGCACGCTCGAAGCGCTCGCCAAAGCCATCGAGATAGTGGAGTGCCACCGCGGCGTAAGGCCAGGCCTGCCGCAGGCTGCCGCCGAACATGCGGCGCTGATGGTAGAGGTTTGCAAGCAGATCGCGCGGGCCGGCGAGCACCGCGCCGCCGGCGGCA
>DATNKF010000237.1:0-2363 GCA_035603555.1 Allostellaceae bacterium | reverse complement strand
CATCGACCTTGCAGAAGTCGGTGCCGGGGGCGGGTCCCTCATCCGGATCGATGCCGGCGGCGCGCTGCAGATCGGGCCTCAGAGCGCCGGCGCTCCTCCGGGTCCGGTCTGCTACGACCGCGGCGGCACCGAGCCCACCTTGACCGACGCCAATGTCGTTCTCGGCTATTTGAACCCCGACATCTGGTCGGGGGTGCGGTCAGGCTCGACGCGGCGAAGGCGCGGTCGGTCATCGAGGAGAGGATCGCCCGGTCCCTCGGCACGAACACCGAGGAGGCTGCCTGGGGGCCTATCTGATCGCCGCCTCGAATATGATCCGCGCGATCAAGGCGGTCTCGAGCGGGCGCGGCCGCGATCCCGGGGAATATGCCCTGGTCGCCTTCGGCGGCAACGGGCCGCTCTTTGCGGTCGCGATGGCGCAGGCATTGTCGCTCGGCCGGGTCTTGGTCCCGCCTTCGGCGGGAGTTTTCTCGTCTTATGGCCTGCTCTATTCTGAGGTCGCCTACCACTTCACAAAATCGCGCAAGACATTGCTTGGTGCCGTCGACCCGGCGGAGATCGACGCGATCCTCCACGAGCTTGAAGCGCACACCTTGTCGCGGCTCGGCGAGGATGGCTTTTCCCGGGATCAGGTCGAGCTCGAACGCGCCGCCGCTCTGCACTATCAGGGCCAATCCTTCGAATTGGAGGTGCCGATCCCGGTGGGCGCGATGGATCGGACAGCACTCACGGCAGTCGAGGAAGCCTACGGCATCGAGCACGAGAAGATCTATGGCCACCGCGCCGGCGCCGACGAGCCCGTCGAGCTCATCACCCTCAAGGTGGTCGGGCGCGGCCTCCCAGATGTCCCCCGCGCCGCCCTCGCGGCCGCGGCCGAGCTGCCAGAAGTTGTGGTCATCGCGCAGCCGTTGCGCTGCGCCTATTTCGGCCCGGCCCATGGCTGGTGCGACACTGATATCATCAACCGCGCCGACCTGGGGGAGCCCAAGGCAGGACCCTGCATCATCGAGGAATACGATTCGACTTGCGTTGTGCCACCCGGCTCGACCGCCAACCTCGATCCATTCGGGAACATCGTCATCGACGTGCGGGCGCCCCTACCATGAAGCTGGCTATCTGAACGAGAACAGTTTGATGCGCCGTTCAACTTTGTTTGCCGTCATGCTGCCGGCCTTCGGTGCCACATTGCTCACCGCATTGCCCCGCTCGCGCCGCCGAATACGGTGCAATCGCATGGGACAAGCAAACCGGCAAACGCGGTTGGAGCTCGAACGAACCGACGCAGAAGCGCGCCGATGAAGCAGCGTCGGGCGAAGGCGGCGCCAGTGGCTGCAGGGTCATCATCCGCGCCGGTTCCGGGATGTGCGCCGCGTCCACAATAGCGCCACGGCCGGCCTCAAAATGACCTGTGAGCGGCCGATTGGGCGGCATTGACAGCCAATGTGCGGCGGTTCAGGGTCCGTTAAATAGCGGCCGGAGGAGGCAAGCAAATGGTGTCGTCCCCTGAGCAGAGTGTCGGTGCCAACACGCATCAGGCCATCGAAGTAACACCCTTCACCCTTCACATTGGCGCGGAAATCCGGGGCGCGGACCTCACCGAGCCCTTGCCGCCGGATCAATTGAAGCAGGTGCGGGAGGCGTTCCTTAAGTGGAAGGTCATCTTCTTTCGCGGGCAGCATCTCGATCACGCGCAGCACGTGGCGATGGCGCGCCAGTTTGGCGAACCGACCATCGGCCATGCCGTATTCGGCCATGTCGAGGGCTTTCCCGAAATCTACTCGGTCGCCAAGAAGCGGACCGCCAACGAGAATCGCACGGTAATGATGGTTACGCCCTGGTCCGGCTGGCACAGCCGACATCACGGCGGCGGTGAATCCACCCTGCGCATCGATCCTGCGCGGCGTGACGATACCGCCTTATGGCGGCGACACGTTCTGGACCAATCTTGCCGCCGCTTACACCGGGCTATCGCAAACCATGCGCGGGTTTGTCGACGGGCTGCGTGGCGTCCACAAGTATATGCCGCGTAAAAACCCGAAGCCGGGAAGCGAGTACAACGAACGTATCAGGCGCCGCGCATTGGCGAGCGAACATCCGCTGGTGGCAGTTCATGCCGAGACCGGGGAGCGCGTCCTATTTGCCAGTCCATCTTACGTCAAGTCGATCGTCGGGCTGACTCCGCGCGAAAGCCAGAAAATCTTCGAGATGATCTGGGAGCATGCCACGCGCCCCGAATACACCGTGCGCTTCAAATGGAACGAGGGCGACATTGCCTTTTGGGACAATCGCTCGACCTCGCATCTAGCACCGACGGACATCTTTCAGTCCGACTTCGACCGCCAGCTCTATCGGATTACCCTGGT
>DATNKF010000236.1:0-6531 GCA_035603555.1 Allostellaceae bacterium | reverse complement strand
TCGCTCGCTCCCCACCCGTCCACACCTCAACTCTAATCGCCCCCGCTCGCACTGTAGGGAACGATATGGCTCATGGTAGGGCGTGAGCGGCGGAGAAGGCCTCCCATCCGGCCCGCCGCAACCCGCAGGCCGGGCAGTTGCCACAGCCATAGCCCCAGGAGTGGCGGTGGACGCGATCGCCGCGATAACAGCTGTGCGTCTCCTCGCGCACCAGCTCGACGAGAGTGCGGCCGCCGAGCCTTTGGGCGAACTCCCAGGTCGCCCTCTTGTCGCGCCACATCAGCGGTGTATGGATGACGAAGCGGTGATCCATGCCAAGCGACAGGGTTGCCTGCAACGCCTTGAGCGTGTCGTCGCGGCAATCGGGATAGCCGGAATAATCGGTCTCGCACATGCCGCCGACAAGGTGGCGCGCGCTGCGGCGGTAGCCCACCGCCGCAGCAAACGTAAAGAACAGCAGGTTCCGGCCGGGAACAAAGGTGTTCGGCAGCCCGTTCTGGGTCAATAAAATTGTGGTTTCGCGGGTCAGTGCGGTGTCGCTGACCTGCCCCAGCACGCTGAGATCAATGATGTGGTCATCGGCGAGCTTGCCGTCCCATTGCGGAAACTCGCGCCGCAGTCGCTCCAGCACCGCCGTCCGGCAATCGAGCTCGATACGGTGGCGCTGGCCGTAATCGAAACCGATGGTTTCGACCGCAGCAAAGCGCTCGAGCGCCCATGCGAGACAGGTCGTCGAATCTTGGCCGCCGGAAAACAGGACGAGCCCCTTCTCGGGGATCGTGTCGGTCGCCTCGTACGCGTCATAACTCACGCGCCACGAGATAGGGCATCGCGAAGCCCGCATCAACAAGGTGCGGGCGAGCGCGCTTCGCGTCTCAGCGGCGGATCAGCGAGGCGCAGATAACGCCCACGGCGAAAGCGACCGCCAGGCTGATCAGCGGGTTGTGCTCGACCTGGCGCGAGACCGTGCCAACGGCGCGCTCGCCTTGGGTGCTCAGTTCTTTCGCCATATCGCGAACGCGCTCCTGCACGCCCTGCGCCCAGTCTCCGCCGACCTGCGTCAAATCGCGCATGGCCCGCGATGCCTGGTCGATCCCCGAACGGAGCTTCTCGATGGCTTCGGTCGCCTCTCGGGAGCTCAAGGAGATCCCGTTGCCGCCGCCATCCGATCGAAGGATCGACTTACCCTCGGCTTCATGCTTTTGTCCCCACATCGTCTATCCCTCCTGCAATGTGGAACCGCCGACGCAAACGCCGGGAGGGCGGAATCGCTCCCACTTCAAAGTGTGCGGCCCTGATATAGTCGCGGCGACCGGTCTCGGAGGCCCTCATGAAAAGCAATGCCAATCCGTATCTCGCCCTTGGGGTGCGGCCGTTCATCAACTGCTGTAGCGTCCGCACGATGCATGGCGGCAGCCTGATGTTGCCGCAGGTGCGGGCGGCGGTCGCCGAGGCGTCGCGCTATTTCGTCAATCTGGACGAGCTGATGGAGGCGGCCGGAAAGCGCCTCGCTGAGCTGACCGGGGCCGAGTGGGGCCTCGTCACCTGCGGCAGCGCCGCCGCGGTGGCGTTGGGGACGGCGGCGTGCGTCGCCGGCAACGACCCGGTCAAGATGCTGCGCCTGCCGTTCACCGACGGGATGGTCAATCGGGTGATCATCCCGAAAAGCCAGCGCTTCGCCTATGACCAGGCAGTGCGAATGATCGGCTGCCATATCGTCGAGATCGACACCCGCGAGGAACTCGACCGCGCACTCGCCGAGCCGGTCGCGATGGTCCTGTTGCTCGGCAAGCAGGAACACCTGACAGGTGTACGGCTGGAGGAGATCGCCGCAGTCGTCAAGCCGCGCGGCATCCCGATCATGGTCGACGCCGCCTCCGAGCATCTCGAGCGGCCGAGCCCGTGGCTCGTTCGCGGCGCCGACCTCGTCATCTACAGCGGCGGCAAGTTCCTGCGCGGCCCGCAGACGAGCGGATTGCTGCTCGGATCGAAGCGGCTGGTCGAAGCAGCCTGGCGCAACGCTTCGCCTCATCAGGCGCTGGGCCGGCCGATGAAGGTGTCGAAGGAGGACGTCATCGGTGTGCTGGCTGCCCTCGAATACTGGTTCGAGGAGCGCGACCAGGCGGGCGAGCGCCAGAAATGGTACGACGACCTCGCGGTCATCGCCGAGTGTGTCGGCCGGATGCCGGGCGCGCGTGGCGACGTGATCGAGCCGGAGGGCGTCGACCTGGTGCCGCGGCTGCGCATTTCATGGGACCGGTGGCACTACCCGCTTGACGGGCTGGCGCTGCGTCAGCAGGTGCTCGACGGCGAGCCGCGCATCATGCTCGACGACAACTCGGCGACCGAGGATTCGATAGTGATCGATCCCTTCCAACTCCAGCCCGGCGAGGCGGCGCAAGTCGGCGAAGCGATCGCGGCGGTATGGCGAGACGCCAGCGGAGCGTCACCTGAACCGCTCTATCCGCCGGCAATCGAGATAGCCGGCAATTGGGAGCTGCGTGTCGACTTTCTGCAAGGCTCGCGAGTGCATTGGCTCGCGATCGAGCAGCGCGGCCCCGAACTCGCCGGCCACCAGCGATCGGCCCAGTTCGAGGGCCCGGTCAGCGGTCATTTGAGCGGCAATCAAGTCCAGCTGTCGCTCACCTCGCGGTACGAAGCCAGCACGATCTGTTATTTTTTCGACGGCGAAATCCGCGACGGAAAGATGAGTGGGACGGCGGTCCTTGGCGCCGCCAGCGACGAGAACCAGGGCATCCTCAACCGCAGTCAATTCGGCACCGGTACGTGGCAGGCCAACCGCGTGGCGTGACCCTCCTGGCTATTGGATGTTTTGGCTGGCCGCCCTGGACGATACTGGCGGCTGCGGCGGCCGCGATCAAGCGGATCGCTAAGCCGCCTGCATGTCTTGGCTGTCCTCGATGTCGAAATAGAGATTTGCCAACGCTTCGGTGGCAAGCTCCTTTGTGAGCTGCGGCCGCAGGTTGTAACATTTGCAGGTTTCGACCACCTGCTGACAAATGAACTTTGGCTGATAATAGGCCAGCCCGAATTTGTCGCTGACAGTCAACCGATCGGCCACGAAATCAAAGACGTCGTCCGACAGTTCGACTCCATACGCGTCTGCCACGACATCGAATATCTGCCGGTACTCATCGCGAGTCGGCGAAAACAATTTGATCTTGTAGGGGATGCGGCGCAGGAACGCCGGGTCCATCAAATCGGAAGGCCGCAAGTTTGTCGAAAACACCAACAGTTCGTCAAACGGCAAAGAAAAACTCATCCCGGTATTCAGCTTCAGGTAGTCGATCTGATTTTCCATCGGCACAATCCAGCGATTGAGCAGATCGTTGGGGTCGAACTTCTGCCGGCCGAAATCATCGACCAGCAACATGCCGTTGAGCGCCTTCACGTGGAGTGGCGCATCGTAGAATTTGGTGTCCGGATTATGCTGCAGATCCAGCATCTCGAGGGTGAGCTCGCCGCCGGCGATCGCCACCGGCCTGGCGCAAGCGACCCACCGCTCATCAAAGCGCTCGAGCTGCAGACCGCCCTTCCCCGACAACGTTGCGGCATCGGCCTCCGACACCGCGGGCTTGTGGAGACTGGGGTCGAACACCTTGATGATCTGGCCACCGACCTCGACAGCGTAAGGGATATAGACGACGTCCTTGAAAAGCTTCGCAATGCGGGTGGCAAGGGTCGTCTTGCCGTTGCCCGGCGGCCCAAAGAGCAGCACCGTGCGACCGGCGTTGATCGCGGGAAGCAGCTTGCGGTGGTAATGCTCCGGAACCACAAGCCCCTCGAACCCTTTGCGCAGAGCATTGGCGTCCAACATTTCATTGCCGATGCGCTGTCGCAGAATCTGTTCCTGAAACGCCGTCAAACACACCGGCGCCGGCCCGAGATAAAGGTTCTGCTCGAGCGCGTCCTTGGCGGCGTTCCGGCCCTGATCGCTGAGCGAATAACGGATCGCAAGGGCGATGCCGCCGCCGACCGACCCCAGCGCCTGCAAAAGCCTCAGTTGTGCCGCATCGTCCAACAGCTGCTGGACGACGCGGTGCGGAAGCTTCATGCGCCCGGCCAGCTCCGGCACCGTCTCGCAAGCCTCGAGATGCATGAATTTCAGCATCAGGTTTAAGAGGTTGCGCTGCGGGATGCCGGTCTCCGACATCGCCGAGGGTATCGGCGGGGTGGCGTGGATCACCGACGTCAGCTGTTCCGTTGTCAGCAACCCTAAGGCGATAAGATTCTCGCCCAGCCGGCCGCCCTCGACCCTCTGACGCTCCAATGCCTCATTGAGGTCGGAAAGGGTCACGAGGCCTCTCCCGACCAGCAGTCCGCCGAGACTCATATCGCTGCCCTGGTTCCTGCCGAAAGCCGTGCGACATCCACGGCCGGCGCGCCATCGCTGTAAGCCAACAGTGCGATTATCGGCGCGGGTTCTTAACAAACATGCAACTCGAGCCAAGCTCCATCGGGGAGGGTGCTGAAGGGCGGCGGCGGGCTAGCCGGGCGCTATGATCTCGATGGCGTAGTCTTCGGTCACCGGGTTGGCGAGCAGCTCTTTGCACATCGCCTCGGTTTGCTGGCGGATGCGGGCCGGATCCGTCTCGCCGAGCTCGATCTCGATCACCTTGCCTTGGCGCACCTCGCCGATTCCGGTGAATCCGAGGGCGGCGAGGGCATTGCCGATCGCCTTGCCTTGCGGATCGAGAATGCCCGGCTTCAGTGTCACCCGAACGCGAACTTTCATGTTTCCGAATCCCGATCAGGGTGCCCGCCCGAGAGGTCTGCGGTGGTCACCAATCCGCCATCACATCGTGCCACGGCGTGGCTTGCGGTAGCCATTCGGCAAACCGGAATACCGGACGCCGCTCCGATCCGTCGCGCGCCGGCAGGGCGATCAGTGCACTCGACACAGTACCGTAGCCGTCGGTGCGAAACCGCATGGCGGTGCTGGGCGGCTCGTTTGGCGGTGCCCGGGTGCTGCCGAGCAACGTCTGCCACGCGTCCCAGTCGTCGAGATCGGGGTCCGGGATCGGCCATGCTCGAAAGGCCGGCAGCGCCAGTTCGAGGCGCCGTGTGCCGAGATCGTCGATCTCGCCCGCCGCGATCATCGACAGCCCATCCTTGAGCGGCTTCAGCTCGACCCTCGGGCCGCCGGCATGGCGCAGCCAAAATCCGCGGCTTTCGTCTGCGATGATCAGATTGAAGGAGCGATAGGCGTCGGGGTCGAGATGCGAAAGTGCTTCGGCGGCCGCCACCGCATCAGCATGGTCGAGCGCCTCGAGCACGAGTTCGCCGCGCGAACGCCGGTCGGGGGCCGGCCCGAGCGAGCCGTGGCGGTTAAGCACGGCTGCGACCACGCCCCAGTCGTTGATCCCAAGCCAGGACCCGCCGGCAAGGAGGTCGCGCCCGGCAACCAGCTCAGGCCGGTCCGGCCAATGCCGGCCGGGAGGCTTCGAGGCACGGTCGATCATCTCGTCGCGATTGGCGCCGATCAGCACCGGCCAGCGATGGCCCGGACGGCGCAGGATCACCAAGGTGCACATCTAGCCTCCGGCACGGCTGCCGCGCAGCCGTGGCAACGTCAACTCCCGCCGCCCATCTATGGTGGGCGACAACTCGGGATGATGGGACAATGACCACCTTCGACACGCGCGAGAAGGAGTTCGAGGCCCGGTTCAAGCACGATCAGGAGCTGCAGTTCAAGATCACTGCTCGGCGCAATCGGCTGTTGGGACTATGGGCGGCGCAGCAACTGGGCCTTCTCGGCGATGCTGCCGAAGCCTATGCGCAGAGAGTCGTCGAAGCCCAGTTGCAGCCGGGCGGCACCAAGAATGTCGTCGACAAGCTGGCCGCCGATCTCGGCGCCAAGGACCCGACGTTCACCCCGGCGCGCATCCGCTTCGAGCTCGAGCATTTCGCCGAAGAGGCGAAGCGCCAGCTGATGACGGAATAGGCCCTCAGACCGGCCGATCACCCTTGACCGTTACCCGGTGGCCCGAGCGCGTGTGCGGCCAGTAATCCCACATCGCATGGTGCTGAACGCAGCGATTGTCCCAGAACGCGATCGAGTTCTCTTGCCAGCGGAAGCGGCATTGGAACAACGGGTTTGCCATGTGCTCGTAAAGGTAATGCAGGATGCCGTCGCTCTCGTCTAAGGGGATCCCGAGAATGCGACGGGTAAAGCCTCTGTTGACATAGAGCGCCTTCCGACCGGTGACCGGGTGGGTGCGCACGACCGGGTGCTCGGCACGGGGGTATTCGGGCTTGTCGGCGATGCCGAAATTGGCGTATTGGCCGCGATAGTGCTCGCCGTCATGAACCGCTCTCAGCCCGTCGAGATAGGTCTTCATCCGGTCTGAGAGCGCCTCGTAGGCGGCATACATGCTGGCGAACAAGGTGTCGCCGCCGTGCGGCGGGCATTTGCGGATATAAAGGATGCTGCCCATCGGCGGCTCGGGGTCGCACGACACATCGCTGTGCCAGCCCTCGCCGTTGGCGCGCGGCGAGTCCTTGTCCGCG
>DATNKF010000235.1:0-3254 GCA_035603555.1 Allostellaceae bacterium | reverse complement strand
GGGTCAGGCGATCTTGCGGAAGACGCTGTGCTGGCGGTTGGTCGTGTGCGGCCGGATCTTGGGCTTCCACTCGCCGAGGTCGGAAGCCTCCTGCCAGGCCGGGCTATTGATGATCTCGGCGGAGTCGACCTCGTAGATCGCGAGATAACGGGGCATCGTCGGGATCGTCGAATGATCGAGCCGATAGCGCGCGCAGGAGCGGACCCCGGGGACCTTGAGGATCGTCGGCACGTGATCCTCGTCATAGATGCGGTTGAATTCCGCTTCGAGATGCTGCGGGATGTCCATTTGCACGACATAGACATATGACACGACGTTCCTCCGTGCTGTGGGTTCGGTGACCGCGAGATTAGGCGATACCGGGTCGGATCACGACAGGATTTCCCGCTATGTAGGAGCTTCCTGGCGCTGACTAGTGTCGCTGCGGAGCTCAGATCTCGATCTGGCCGCCGAGCTCGACGACGCGGTTGGGCGGGATGCGGAAGAACTCGGTGGCGTCGAGCATGTTGTTCGTCATCAGACTGAAGAGCCGGTCACGCCAACGCCAGAAGGCGGTGCGGCGCGGCCGTGGCCGCACCCTCTCGCGGCCGATGATGAAGGATGTCTCCATCAGGTTGAAGCGCAGGCCGCCGACCCGGCACTGCGCCAGAGCCCGCACAACGTTCGGCTGATCCATGAAGCCGTAGCGGACGCGGATCGTGTAGAAACCCTTGCCGAGCTCGCCGATCGCGAGACGCTGCTCGCCCGGGACATGCGGCACATCCTGGGTCTCGACCTGCATCATCACGACCCGCTCGTGCAGCACCTTGTAGTGCTTGAGGGCGTGAAGAAGTGCTGCGGGGACATGCCCCGGGTCGCGGGTCATGAAGATCGCCGTTCCCGGAACCCGCGCCGGCTTATCCGGGGCAAGCCCCGCGACGAACTGGTTCAGCGGCATCGCGTCGCGGGCGCGAAGCTCGGCGAGCAGGCGTCGACCGCGCCACCACGTCGCCATTATCGTGAAAACGAGCGCAGCGACCACGATCGGGAACCAGCCGCCCTCGCGGATCTTCAACAGATTGGCGCTGAGAAAGGTCAGGTCGACGAGACCGAAGACGGCAAAAACCGGCACCGCCAGGGCAAGGCTCCAGCCCTGGCTGCGCATGTAGAGGAACGCCAGCCCGGTGGTGATTGCCATCATGCCGCTGACCGCGATGCCGTAGGCGGCGCCGAGATTGTCCGAAGAGCGGAAGCCGAGCACCAGGACGATGATGGCGATGAGCAAGCCGCTGTTGATGCGCGGCACATAGACCTGGCCGATCTCCGTCTCGGAGGTGTGGCGTACCTCTAGCCGTGGCAGATAGCCGAGCTGGATCGCCTGACGGGTGATCGAGAACGCCCCCGAAATGACCGCCTGGGAGGCGATGATGGTCGCCATCGAGGCTAGTGCCACGAGCGGGTAGAGGCCCCATTCGGGCGCCAGGTGGTAGAACGGGTGTTCGAGGGCGTCCGGATTGCCGAGCAGCAAGGCCCCCTGCCCGAAGTAATTCAGCACGAGCGCCGGAAAAACGAGGCGGAGCCAAGCCGTCCGCAGCGCCCTTCGGCCGAAATGCCCCATATCGGCGTAGAGGGTCTCGGTGCCTGTCACCGCCAGAAAAACGGCTCCCAGCATCAGGAAACCGCGCCAGGGCGCATCCCACAGCACTGCGATGCCATAGACCGGGTTGACGGCAAGGAGTATGCGCGGCTGTTGTGCGATTCCCCAGACGCCGAGCAGCGCCAGCACCATGAACCAGATCAGCATCACCGGGCCGAAGAGGCGGCCTACCGCGGCCGTGCCGTGGCGCTGCATCAGGAAGAGGCCGAAAAGGAGAGCGAGCGAGATCGGGATGACATAGGGGTCGAAGAGCGGCGTCGCCACTTTCAGTCCCTCGACCGCGCTCAGCACCGAGATCGCCGGGGTGATGACGCCGTCGCCGTAAAACAGCGCGGCGCCGACGAGTCCCGCCGCCATAATCCAAGTATAGCGCTTGCGCCCTTGACTGGTCGTGCGCAGGACCAGTGCGGTGAGCGCCAAGAGCCCGCCCTCGCCATGATTGTCGGCGCGCATGATGACAAGCACGTATTTGACCGTGACGACCAGCGCCAAGGCCCAGACGATCAGCGAAAGTGCACCGAGGATCGCGGGTTCGCTCAGATCGCCAAAATCGACGAGCGACTGGCGCACGGCATAGAGCGGCGAGGTGCCGATATCGCCGTAGACGACGCCAAGCGCGGCGATGATCAGGCTCGAGCTGACCTCCGGCCGGCTATCGCTCCGCCGTGCCGCCGCGTCTATCGCCAAGGGTTGAGCGGATCCGCTCGCCGAACGCATGATGAGTATAGGGAAGTTCCCGATGCGCCCCGTGAGATTTGGCTGGCTCGGTGCCGTTCGACAACCCTGGCAGCCGATCCTGTCTCCGTCTTCCTAGCAGAGTTTTGGGCGGCCGGTGCTGAAAAAACCGTCAGTCGACGCGCTGTTCGGGCGGCAGCTGGAGGCGGTAGCCGACGCCGAGCTCGGTCAGGATATGGGTCGGGCGGGTCGGGTCGGGTTCGAGCTTGTGGCGCAGCCCGCGAATGAACACCCGGAGATACTGCACTTCCTCGGCCTGCGCCGGACCCCAGACCTCGCGCAGCAGATGGCGGTGGGTCAAGACCTTGCCGGCATGCATCACAAGGTGACTTAGCAGGTCGAATTCCTTGGGCGACAATTTGACCTCGTGACCGCCGCGGGAGACGTGGCGGCGCACCAGATCGACCGAGAGATCGCCCGAGACAAAGACCGGCTGTTCGCCCTGCGCTTGAAAGGCGTGGCGCAGTGCGGCGCGCAGCCGCGCCATCAGCTCGGCCATGCCAAATGGCTTGGCGACATAGTCGTCGGCTCCGAGATCGAGCGCCTCGACCTTCGAACGCTCATCGTGGCGCGCCGACAGCACCAGGATCGGCACCGTCGAGGTCCGGCGGATCTCGCCGATCAGTTCGAGCCCGCTCTTGTCCGGAAGACCAAGGTCGAGGATCACCAGATCGGGCTTCTCGGTCGCCAGCGAGCGCACCGCGCCTGCGGCATCCTCCGCCTCGACGATCCGGTAGCCGGAGGCGGCGAGGCTGGTGCGCAAAAAGCGCCGGATCGGCGGCTCGTCGTCGACGACCAAGACGGTGAGCGCCTTAGCCATGCGCCAAAACCGGTTCTCGCCTCGCCGTAATCTCGGGCACCACCGGCATCCGGATTGTCAGAA
>DATNKF010000234.1:0-4864 GCA_035603555.1 Allostellaceae bacterium | reverse complement strand
GCATGCATGCCGCCGTCCACAATAATTTCAACCTTCAACGTCATCTCGTCTCGCGGTCGACGCTCCGGATCTTCCGAGCCGAGGCGGCGAACCGATGGCGGAATGCAGTCGCGGCAGTGTGATCGCGCATCCTGCTTCGGGCTCGCTTTGCTTGACACGAGTTAATCTGACAACGCCCTCCCGTCTACAGGAACAGCCCTCGAACGCGTGTCAGGAACGTGTCAATGCACCGTTCATGTTCCTGCACCGTTCTGCAGGATCTTGCGTGCAACGGTGTCTCAAAGTCTTCATCGCCGCTTCTCTAACCGACTGACATTTCTCAGAAAACAATGGTGGGCGCGACTGGGATTGAACCAGTGACCCCTACGATGTCAACGTAGTGCTCTCCCGCTGAGCTACGCGCCCGTCACCCTCAGCCCCGGTGTAGAGAAAATGCGGGCGGCAGGCAAGCGCCGCTCCAGGTGCCGCTAATGATCCCGGGGGCGCCACCGGCGGTGTTGCAGCCGCTCGGCGGCAGCGATAGTTTCCGCTGGAGGTTGGGGCGGGGTGCGCGATGCGGTGTGGGGTGGTGTTGCTGGTGGCGCTGCTGGCCGCGGGGCCGGGCGCGGCCGCAATGGCTGCTGGCCCAGGCAATCCCATTCACGAGCGTCTCCTCGTTTCGCCGCCGGATCAGCAGGCAGAGGTGTTGACAAAGGGTATCAGGGGTTGCGTTGGGTCATCGGCATTTCCGATGGGCATGACGACGAGCGGCAAAGCCAAGGGTTACGCGTATTGGAGCGTGCGCTGCAGGGACGGCAGGAGCTTTGCCGTCCAGATCGCTCCGGACGCCAAGATGACAGCGGTAGATTGCAAGGCGCTCGAAGGCAGCGGCAAGGAGTGCTTCAAAAAGTTCTGAGCGTTGACGTGCCGCAGGAAGTGCCCGCTACCAGCGCAACGGCTGACGGCAGACCGAATACCACAGGCCGAGATTTTCTTCCTTCCACTTCGCATCCGCGCAATCCTTCTTGAGGAGCGCCGCTGAAGCCGTCGGGTCCGCGGGGGGAGTGGACGTTGAGCTCGAAGAGCATGCCGCGGCGACGATCGCGAGGGCCAGGATTCCCGATCTCACTAGCGCCTCTCCTTACTCGTAGGCGCGATAATCGCGCGTCTTCGCGGTCATAGACTCATAATTCTCGACCCCTACCGCCATAATTGCAAGGCGCAGCACCCGCCTCGCTTTGGTTGCCTCCGCCGCACCCCGCGGTCCAGCGGCTTGGGCGCTGGTCGGAAACGTTATATTGTCGGAAACTCCGGGTGCATTCGTGCTGGAGGACGCTGAAGCGGGAAGGGCACATTATGAAAAGTGACGGCAAACGCCGAACTTACCGCAAGGATACCCTCCTCGCCCATCTCGGACGCCACCCGGAGGGGCAGCACGGCGCCGTCAACCCGCCAGTTTACCACGCCTCGACGATCCTTTCGTCGAACATGGCCGAATGGGAGGCCAAACGCGACCCCAAGACGCGGTTCGACGTGGTGCGCTACGGTCTTCTCGGCACGCCGACGACCTTTGCGCTCGAAGAAGCTTTGGCGGCGATCGAGGGGGGTTACCGGGCGATGCTGATGTCATCCGGCCTTGCCGCGATTACTGCACCCCTGCAGGCCTGCCTCAAATGCGGCGACCACCTGCTGATGGTTGATTCGGCGTACGGACCGGCACGCAACTTTTGTGAGAAGGTGCTGACCCGCTGCGGGATCGCCACGACCTACTATGACCCGCTGATCGGCGAGGAAATCGCCCGCCTGATGCGTCCGAACACGAAGGTCGTCTATGTCGAGTCGCCGGGCTCGCTGACCTTCGAGGTGCAGGATGTGCCGGCGATCGCTGCAGCAGCGCACGAAGCCGGCGCCACGGTGCTGATGGACAACACCTGGGCCTCGCCTTACTTCTTCCCGTCCTTCGCCCACGGGGTCGACGTTTCGATCCATGCGGCGACCAAATATATCGTCGGCCATTCCGACGTAATCCTCGGCGCCGTCATCACCACCGAGGAGATGTATACCCAGGTGCGCACGATGGCTGCCGATCTCGGCCACTGCGCTGCACCCGACGACGCCTATTACGCGCTGCGCGGGTTGCGGACCTTGGGTGTGCGGCTCCAGCGGCATGAGGAGAATGCGCTCGCCGTGGCGCGCTGGCTGCAGAGCCGCCCCGAAGTGTCGCGCGTCCTGTATCCGGCTCTGCCGGAGGACCCTGGACATGCTCTGTGGAAACGCGACTTTCTCGGCGCCAGCGGGCTGTTCGGCGTCGTCCTCAGGCCAGCCTCCAAGGCGGCCGTCTATGCGATGATCGACGCGCTCGACCTTTTCGGCATCGGTTCTAGCTGGGGCGGCTTTGAAAGCCTGATCCTGCCGACCAGTCCCGAACGCGGCCGTACCGCGACGCGTTGGGCTCCGGAAGGCCCGACCCTGCGCCTCCACATCGGCCTAGAGGATCCGCAGGACCTGATCGAGGATCTCGAGCGCGGCTTCCACCACCTGCGCACAGCGATGGCCGCATAGCCGCAGGTCAGGCGACCGCGAACCGCCGGATCGCCTCGTCGTTGAATTTGAGGCCGAGCCCGGGGGCGGCCGGCATTGCGAGTTCGCCGTTGACCGGCACCGGCACCTCTTCCCACAAATGGAACAGGCGGGGCATGTACTCGACCGTCAGACCATTGGGGACGGCCCCGACCAGGTGCACGTGGATCTCCGGGACCCCGTGGCTGACCACGGGCAGGTTGAAGGCCTCGGCCATGCCGGCGATCTTGAGCCATGGGGTGATGCCGCCGGAGCGCACTTGATCGATCATCACGATGTCGACGGAGCGGGCCTCGATCATGTGGCGGAACGGCACAATGCCCCAGAGGTATTCGCCGCCGGCGATCGGGGTCGCGAGGGCCGCAGCGACGCGTGCCAGACCAGGGTAATCATCGTGCGCCGTCACATCCTCGAGCCAGAACAGCCCAACACCCGCATCTTCGACCCGCCGGCCGATGTCGATCGCCTGCTCGACCCGCCAACGCTGGTTGATGTCGCACATCAGATCCATCTCGGGACCGACTGTCTCACGGATCAAGCGCGCCTGCTCGACTTCGCGAGCGGGTGAGGTGACGCCGGGCAAGCCGAGCTGCATTTTAGCCTGGCGATAGCCTTTCTCGCGAAGCCGCCCGGCTGCAGTGACGGCTTCTTCGAGTTTGAGACCGCGGCGCAGAGCCCCGCTGGCATAGGTGGCGATTCGATCGCGGCCGCCGCCCAAGAGCTTCCACAACGGCAGGTTCAGCGCTTTGCCCTTGATGTCCCACAATGCCACGTCGATCGCCGACAATGCCATCGTGAGGATCCCGCCAGGGCCGGCACCGTCGGCCGCCGCAGCCAGTTTTGCCGCGACCGCCTCGACGCGCAGCGGATCCTCGCCGATCGCGAGCGCGCCGAGCTCGTCGACGGCGCGTTTCAGGGTGCCGGTCAGCCCGCCGCCGAAATAGGTCACCCCGATCCCCTCGACCCCGTCGTCGGTGCCGACACGCAAGGCGACGATCGGGTTGGTCGCGTTCGGGTTCTCCGAAAACCCAGCGAGCGGCTCATCATTCGGCAGTGCTACGATCTGCGTGCGGATGGTCGAGATCTTCATGACGCCACCTTGAACCGGGTGACCGTATCCTCCCTGAAGTCGAGACCGAGACCGGGCCGGTCGGAGAGAACCAGCTCGCTGTTTTCGAGGGCAGCGGTTCCTTCGAACAATCTGAGCATCCAGCCCATGTATTCGACGGTGAGGCCGTTGGGCACCGCTGCGACGAGTTGGGAGTGGATTTCCGGGATCACGTGGCTGACGACCGGCAGGTTGAAGGCCTCGGCCATGCCCGCGACCTTGATCCACGGCGTAATCCCGCCGACCCGGATCAGGTCGATCATCACGTAATCGACCGAGCGCGCCTCGATCATGTGGCGGAACGGGACGATGCCATAGACCAGCTCGCCGCCGCAGATCGGCGTCGTCAAGGCCGCGTTGACCCGTGCCAGCCCGGCGTAATCGTCGTGCGCCGTCACATCCTCGAGCCAGAAGAGACCCACGCCGGCGTCTTCGACCCGCTTGCCGATGTCGATCGCCTGCTCGACCCGCCAGCGCTGGTTGATGTCGCACATCAGCTTGATGTCGGGGCCGATCGCCTCACGCACCCGCACCATCCGCTCGACTTCTTTGGCGGGAGTGGTCTCGCCTGGCAAGGCCAGCTGCGTCTTCATCTCGCGGAAGCCCTTTTCCTTCAGCCGCACGGCCGCGGCCACGACCTCGTCGAGCGACAGATTGCGCCGCAATGCACCGCTCGCATAGGTCGGGACGCGCTGCCGCGCCCCGCCGAGCAGCTTCCACAGCGGCTGGTTCAGCGCCTTGCCGCGGATGTCCCAGAGCGCGATGTCGATCGCCGCGAGCGCCAGGGTGAACATTCCCGCCGGTCCGGAGCCGCCGGCCGCGCCGCGCAACTTGGCGGCGATCGCCTCGACGCGCAGCGGGTCCTCGCCGATCGTCAGCGCCCCGAGGTCGTCAACCGCGCGCTTTAGCGAGGCGGTCATGGCGCCCCCATAGAAGGTCACTCCGATCCCCTCGATCCCGTTATCGGTGTCGAGCCGCACGATCACGATCGGGCGAGCCGCACTCGTGTCTTCCGGGGTGTTGGCGAGTGGATCCTCTTGCGGCATCACCAGGTTCTGCGAGCGAATGCGCGATATCTTCATCGGTGACCTCCCGAGATGAATTCCGCTGTCGGCAGGGAAAAACGCGTTTCAACCGCCGAGAAGCGCCCGGTTGTCGGCAAAAATCTATTATATATCAGTAGTTTGACCTGATTTG
>DATNKF010000233.1:0-2765 GCA_035603555.1 Allostellaceae bacterium | reverse complement strand
CTGCCGCAGTTCGCCGCCGAGTCCGGTCCCGAGGGCCTCTGCGTCGAGGATGCCGGCGGTGGCCTGGGCCCGAATCTCGGCGCTGCCGTCCGGCTTCAGCAGCAATCCCTCGAGGGTCAGCCGGTTGCCGTCGAGCTCGGCGAGGCCGGCGATCGGCGTCCGGCACGAGCCGTCGAGGGCGGCGAGCATGGCGCGCTCGGCGTCCACACAGGCAGCACTTCCCGGATCGTGGAGCGGCTCGAGAAGACCCCGCAATGCCTCGTCTCCGACACGGCACTCCATGGCAAGCGCCCCCTGGCCCACCGCCGGCAGCATGATGTCGCGCGACAGGATCTCGGCTGCCGCTTCGGCTTGGCCCAGCCGTTGCAGCCCGCACAAGGCGAGCACGATGGCGTCGACCTCGCCGTCGGCCAGTTTGCGCATTCGCGTGTTCACATTGCCGCGGATCGGCTCGACCTTCAGATCGGGGCGCCGGCGCAACAATTGCGCCTGCCGGCGAAGCGAAGCCGTGCCGATGCACGCACCCCGCGGCAGGGCCGCAAGGCTTGGTGCCTTTTGCGAAAGAAACACGTCGCGCGGGTCGTCGCGCGCCAGCACGCAGGCAATCTCCAGCCCCTCCGGGAGCCAGGTCTCGACATCCTTCAGCGAGTGCACGGCAAGGTCGACCTGGCCGTCGATCAGCGCCTGATCGATCTCCTTGGTGAACAAGCCCTTGCCCCCGATCTCGGCGAGGCGGCGATCCTGCACCCGGTCGCCGGTCGTGCGGATAGTGACAATCTCAACGGCCCCCTGCGCCGCGAGATCGGGGTGCGCGGCAACAAGGCGGTCGCGCACGAGAGCGGTCTGCCATAGCGCCATCGGGCTGCCGCGGGTGCCGATGCGGAGCGGTAGGGAAGACATGCTGCACGTTCTAGCCGCTTCGCGCGCCAGCACCAAGGCTGTGGTTGCGGGCGTCCCGCTCGGTGGGGGCCTTGTCCACGCCCCGTCGATCATGCATTGATGAAGGCACTCCGCCGCTGCAAAGGCGGCGTTCGTCTGTTGAAGGTACCGCCATGTTCCCTGGACCCTTGGTTACACCGGTGCCAGTTGCATGGGCACGTCCGGGCTCGCCGGCAAGCCACTGCCAGCGGGTAGCCAGATGACATCGGTCTCGCCACTGGCACCGGCGGGCTTTCCCGAGCTCATGCCGATCGCCGGGGTGCGGCTCGCCGCCTTGGCCTGCGGCATCCGCTACGCCGGCCGCGACGATGTGATGCTCGCCGAACTGGCGCCGGGGAGCACCATCGCCGGCGTCTTCACCCGCTCGTTGACGGCCGGGGCGCCGGTCTTGTGGTGCCGCGAGTGCCTCGCTGGGGGTATCGCACGCGGCATCGTCGTCAATTCCGGGAACTCGAATACCTTCACCGGCCGTGCCGGCAGGGAGGTCGTCGAAGCAACGGCGGCGACTGCAGCGCGCCTGCTCGGATGCGACCCGAAACAGATTTTCATCTCTTCGACCGGGGTGATCGGCGAGCCGCCGCCCGCGGACAAGATCGTCATGGCACTGCCGCAGATCGTGCGCGCCCTCTCGCCGGATGCCTGGGAGGCGGCGGCACGAGCGATCCTGACCACCGACACCTTTCCCAAGGGTGCCACCGCGACGGCCGCGATCGACGGGGTCCAGGTCCGCCTCAACGGCTTTGCCAAAGGATCGGGCATGATCGCGCCGGACATGGCGACGATGCTCGCCTACGTCTTCACCGATGCGGCATTGCCCTCGGCGGTGCTGCAGCCGCTTCTCGCCGCGGCGGCCGACCGCTCGTTCAATTGCATCACCGTCGACGGCGACACCTCGACCAGCGACACGGTATTGCTCTGCGCGACCCAGCAGGCCGCGCACGAGCCGGTGGCGAGCCCGACCGATCAGCGGCTCGCGGGTTTCCGGCAGGCGCTCGATGCGGTGATGATCGATCTCGCCCAGCAGATCGTCCGCGACGGCGAGGGTGCCGAAAAATTCGTCACGATCGCGGTCACGGGCGCGGCAACGGCACAGGCGGCGCGCCGGATCGGCCTGACGATCGGCAACTCGCCATTGGTCAAGACGGCACTCTCCGCCGGCGATCCCAATTGGGGCCGCATCGTCATGGCGGTCGGCAGAGCCGGGGAAAAAGCTGATCCCGAGCGCCTCTCGATCTCGATCGGCGGGATTCAGATCACTTCAGGGGGCGGCCCGGTTCCCGGCTACGACGAGAGGCCTGTCGCCGAGCACATGAAAGGGCGCTACATCGACATCGATGTCGATGTCGGTGTCGGCAGCGGCATCGCGACGGTGTGGACCTGCGATCTGACCCACCGCTACATCGACATCAATGCCAGCTACCGCAGCTGATGGCCCCGCCGCTCGTGCTTGTCGCAGCGGCCGCCCTGGTCGATGTCGATGGCCGGGTATTGCTCGCCCAACGCCCGCCGGGGAAATCAATGGCTGGGCTGTGGGAATTTCCCGGAGGCAAGGTCGACGCCGGCGAAACGCCCGAGGCGGCGCTGATCCGCGAGCTCACCGAGGAGCTGGGCGTCGATGTTACGGCGAGTTGCCTCGCACCCTTCACTTTTGCATCCTATTCCTACCCCGACTTCCATTTGCTGATGCCGCTCTATGTGTGCCGCAAATGGTCGGGGATCCCGGCGGCACGAGAAGGCCAACGGCTCGCCTGGGTGCGGCCGGCGCGGCTGGGCGACTACCCGATGCCGCCGGCCGACAAGCCGCTCGTCGCCATGCTGCGCGACCT